>DTXA01000271.1 GCA_012962735.1 Candidatus Latescibacterota bacterium | reverse complement strand
TACCGGGAAGCTTGTTGGCCACCACGGCAGAGGCGAACCCGGCCCCGTCTACTATGATACCGGCCGCGCAGGCTCCCGAGGACACGGCCTGGGCGACCTTGAGGGCGAAGTCCGGGTAGTCCACCGGCTCGGGGGAGGAGGTGCCGAAGTCTCTTACGGTGTATCCCTCTTCGGCGAGGGCCTTCTTGATGGTCTCCTTGAGGGCGAAGCCCGCGTGGTCCGAGCCTAAGGCTATGGCTCCTGGGTCGGGTTTGGAGGGGCTGGGTTCGGCCTGGGTGGGACGATGGGGTACGATGGAGATTCCGAGCTCCTTGAGGGCGTCCTTAGCTAAGGGGGTGATGAGGGTCCCCGGGGGGATAGCTATCTCCCGCACTCCTCGTTCCGCTGCTGCTCTCAACTCACCTTCGGTCAGAAGGCGACCCTGGAATACCCAAACGCCGGATGGTGCTTCCTTTGGAAGGACTTGGGGGGAGAGGCGGGCCAACACCTCCCGGACGATCCGTTCTATCTCGCCTCGGTCCATGGGAAAAGAAAAAAGCACCGAAATGGTGCGAATTTGGTGCCGAAGGGGGGACTCGAACCCCCACGGAGACGAGCTCCACTGACTCCTGAGGCCAGCGCGTCTACCAGTTCCGCCACTTCGGCGCCCGATCTGTTCAAAAGATAAGATTTCTGCCCAAGATTGTCAAGAGGTAGCGGGGTCCATCTTAGGGATTGAGCTTCATCGCATTCTTAATATGGCTATAACTCCCATACTTAGGCTGTCCGAAACCAAGGGTTGTCGGTATGTTCTCTGAACGCTTATATAGAAAACCCGAATCCTCTCCGAGCCTTTCCACGACATCGAACCTTAACAAAGGCTCTCCCCACACGGAAAACCTTTACAAACTTCGTCCTCTTCCTCACCCATCTGATAACTCCTTCCTCTATCTCGGGCTTCATAGAGATATTTGGGAAGGACTCGTAACAATAGATGCATCTGAAGTTGCACTGGATGAGGAAAAGGTCGAAAAGATGCAGAAGGCCGCATAGCCTCAGCATCCTTAACCACCGGCCTTTCCGATATCGAGGAGAAATATAATCATTTTTTCTACTTATCAAGAATTTTTTCAATTCACCCATCGGGCAGTTGCGAAAGCGATGAAGAGGAAGTATATTTCAAAGAAAGGCGTGGACGATCTGGTCAAAACAGCCATAAGGGGGATACTATGGAACTTCCCGAACTCCCCAGGCCGCAGCCCCGACCCCAGATCGTGGATATCACACCAGGAGCACCACAGCTTTTCGTGGACAATTACCTCGTGGACCGCAGCGAGAACCTCGTGCGGAGGCTCGGGGAGGTGCGCAAGTACGAGGGGAACCCGATCCTCTCCCCCGAGCACCCCTGGGAGGGCGGGACGGCCTTTCCCTTCGGAGGGGGGGTGTACAGGATCGGGGACGGGTGGAGGATGTGGTACAACACCTACCGAAGGTGGCTCAGGGGCAGAGAGCGCACGAGCCTGTGTTACGCCACATCCCCGGACGGCCTGGGCTGGGAGAAGCCGAAGCTAGGCCTGCACGAAGTTGCGGGCACGAGGAAGAACAACGTGGTGCTCTCCTTGGAGATGGACAACTGCTCCGTGGTCCACGACCCCAAGGGGGGGTTCAAGGCCGTGGCGTACACCGAGGGGGACGAGGGGGCCGGGCTCTACGGGTTCACGTCCGAGGACGGGGTGCATTGGAGGCCCTTCCCCCGCATACTCATCCCGAAGGCCGGGGACAGGACATCCTTCTGGTACGACGCCCTGAGGAGAAGGTACGTCGTCTTCACGAGGTACGGGCCAGTGCTTCCGGGGAGGTACATTTTCAGGGCCGAAAGCGAGGACTTCCTGAACTGGACTACACCTGAGCTCGTGCTCCGCTGGTCGGAGATAGACTTGGCCCACGACAGACAGCACTACGGTGCGAACGGTTTCGTCTATGGGGATATGTACCTGGGCTTCTTAGAGGTGTACCACTATCCATACCGCAGGCTGGACACAGAGCTTCTGTGCAGCAGGGATGGAAGGGCGTGGGAAAGGGTGTGCGAGGGGGAGACCTTCCTTCCGAACGGACCGGACGGGGACTTCGACTACTTCTGGGCTTTCCCGGCAGCTTCTCCTCCGGTGCAGGTTGGGGACGAACTCTGGATCTACTACGCGGGTCGGATGCATCCCCACTCCCCTCCCGGCCCCCCCGCCCACGGAACTGAACCCGACGGAACACCGAAGGCCACCTTCTGGGCGGCTACCGGGCTGGCGAAACTGAGGCTGGACGGCTTCGCCTCCTTGGATGCCAGCGGGGAGGAAGGAGTCTTGGTCACAGTGCCGGTGCGATTTGAGGAAAGGGAATTGAGGGTTAACGCAGATGCGGACCGCTTCCCGCCGGGGTCCTCGTGGCTGAAGGTGGGGTTTTTGGACGAGGATGGAAAGCCGATACCCGGCTTCTCCCTGGAGGAGGCGGATGTGCTCAGGGGCGACAAGGTGGACCACAGGGCGAGCTGGGGAGGAAGGTGGGATATATCCCGGCTCTGCGGGGAGCCTGTGCGTTTGGCCTTCAAGTTCGTGAACACGAGGCTCTACGCCTTCCGGATACAACGATAAGGAGGGAAGATGGAGCTGGGCGTCAACACGCTGATACCGGAGGCAGAAAGGGCACTGCGACTTTTGAAAGGGGCTGGTTTTAAAGGCATGGGAGAAGACATATAAGGCATAGATATAGGTAGAGCTTCGCCTTTGCCTATACTCTATCTCTGGAGGGGGAGATGGAGGATAGAGAGAAGATCAGGGTGCTCCTTTCCCACTGGATAGAGCACAATGCCGAACATGCGAGGGAGTTCCTCAAATGGGCGGAGAAGGCTTCTGAGGTCGCAGAGGAGTTACGGCGAGCTGCACAGTATATGGAGGAGGCGGGAAGAGCGTTAGAAGCAGCCTTGGGGAAGTTGGGCAGGAGATAGTTATCTCCCGGCTGGGAAGGAGTGATGGCTATAGCCCTCACCACCTATCCCGCCGGGCGGACGAGGGGGATTTTCTCTTTTCTTGATTTTTGTGCTCATTATGTATTATATATAGTAGACGTCCTCGGGCTTAAAAGTATCCGAGCGAAGCAAAGAGCTTTCCTATAATTAGGGGGAAGATATGAGGCAAAGATTGGAAGAGGCTTTAAGACGTGGCCGGGCTGACTATGTGGAGGTACGGGTGGAGGAGGTGGAGTCGACGGCGGTGACCTTCAAGGGGAAGGAGATAGACGTCCTGTCAGCCTCTAAGGTTAGGGGCGGGATAGTCAGGGCTCTAGCCAAGGGTGGGTGGGGTATGGCGGTGTTCAACGACCTGGGGGAGCTCTCCGAGGCCGTAGGACGGGCCTGCGAGGTCGCCAGGCTCGTGGGGAAGGAGGACAGCAAGCTGGCCGAGGTGGAGCCTGTGGAGGAGGAGGTCAGGGTGGAGTTTCGGGGCAGGGACTTCCGGGGGGTAGCACTGGACGAGAAAGTGAGGGTGGCCAGAGAGTACAACGAGATAATGCTCAAGCACCACCCCAAGATAGAGACCACGGAGACCAGGTATGGGGATTCCTTCAGGAGGATATGGTACATCAATTCCGAGGGGACGTACATAGAGGACGAACGGCCGGACATAAGCATATACCTAACGGCGATCGCAAGGGATGGAGACAACGTGCAAAGGGTGACCAGACGGGCCATGTCCCACGGAGGGTTTGAGACCGTGGAGGGGCTGCAGGAAAAGGCCGAGGCGGCAGCTGAAAGGGCGGTGGAGCTGCTCTCCGCCCCTCCCGTGAAGGGAGGGATCTACACTGTCATATTGAACCCCCGCCTGGCCGGGGTATTCGCACACGAGGCCTTCGGGCACCTGAGCGAGGCAGACTTCGTGTACGAGAACCCCAGGATGAAGGAGCTCCTGGTATTAGGTAGGAGGTTCGGGGTTGAGGATGTGTCGATAGTGGACGACGGCACCATCCCAGGGCTCTACGGTTCCATAATGTACGACGACGAGGGGGTCTCAGCGAGGAGGAGCTACCTCCTGAAGGAAGGGGTGCTTGTGGGGAGGCTGCATAACAGGGAGACCTCCGCAAAGATGGGGGAGCCCCTCACGGGGAACGCCAGGGCACAGGGATATTCGCACGAGCCCATAGTCCGGATGACAAACACATACATAAAGCCCGGGGATGTCTCCTTCGAAGACATGCTTTCGGAGATGAAGCTCGGGGTCTACGCGGTGGACGTGGTCGGCGGGCAGACTATGATGGAGATGTTCACGTTCAGCGCTGGATGGGGGTATATGATAAGGAATGGGAAAGTGGAAGAGCTGGTTAGGGATGTGGTCTTAACTGGCAACCTCTTCGAGACCTTAAAGAACATAGAGGCCGTGGGGAACGACCTCAAGTGGGACCATGGCCACTGCGGCAAGGGGGCGCAGGGAGCGCCCGTGAGCACGGGAAGTCCCCACATCCGCATAAGGAACGTCGTAGTGGGAGGAAGAAGATGAACTTACAGGAAATAGTATATAGGGTTCTAGAAAAGGTCTCCGGGAAGGCCCAGTCCGCCCAGGCAGCGGCCTCCTGGGGAGAGAGCACGCCGGTCAGTTTCGAGGCGGACAAGCTCAAGTCCATAAAAACATCCCAGACGATCCTCATAGGGCTCAAGGTGATAGCGGACGGGAGGGTCGGGGAGTCGCACGTGACAGATCCCGAGGACGTGGACCTGCTGGTGGAGAAGGCCCTCTCCCTGGCCAAGTTCGGAAGGGAAGTCGGATACACCTTTCCGAAGGAGAAGGCACCGGATGTTAAGCTATACGACGAGGCGGTGGCGGAGATCCCAACGGAACGCCTCGTAGACCAGTGCAGGGAGATGCTGGGGCTGGTGAAGGCGTACAACCCCGATATCACGGTATACGCCTATGCGGCGAAGCAGTTGGTTAGGACTCACGTGGCTAATACGACAGGGCTGGACTTCGAAGGGGAGGGCACGGGATACTCCTTAAGGGTCTACGGGGAGCTCGTCCAGGAGGGGGACATCCTGATGGCAGGGTACGGCCGGGGCTGGAGGCGGGCGGAGATAGACCCCTCTGAGGTGGCCCGGAGGGCGGTGGAGAGGTTCCGGATGGCCGAGAGGATCGTCCAGGTCCGGAGCGGGCGGATGCCGGTGCTCTTCACGCCCGAGGGCCTAGAGGTGTTGCTGCTCTCTCTGAGGCTTGGGCTGAGCGGCAAAAATGTGCTACTGGGCTCTTCCCCGCTTTCGGGGAAGTTGGGGGAGGAAATAGCGGACCCGAAGATCTCTTTGACCGACAGCGGGGTTGAGGACTACAGGATGGGGTCGGGCCACTACGACGGGGACGGAGTGCCCACTGGAAGGACCGTTCTCATAGAGGAGGGGGTCCTGCGGAACTTCCTTTACGACCTGGATACAGCAACTAGGGCCGGGAAGAAACCTACCGGGAACACAGGATGCTCCCCCAACAACTGGCTCCTCGTACCCGGGGATATCCCGAACGAGGAGATGCTCGAGGGTGTGGAAGAGGGGATCGTGGTGGACGATGTGTTAGGGTTAGGCCAGGGCAACCCCATTAGCGGGGAGTTCTCGGTGAACGTAGCGCTGGGGTATAAGGTGGAGAACGGGGAGGTGGTCGGCAGGGTCAAGAACACTATGTTGGCGGGCAACGTGTACGAAGCCCTAAAGCATGTCCTCGTCGTGGGCTCCCGGGCGGAATGGGTGAGAGGGACGCTCTGCGCTCCGCCGGTGTTGGTGGATAAACTTTCAGTAGTGAGCAAGGCTTAGGGGATGTCCTAGGTGTCATATATATGCCCCGAAAAGTGTCGAAGCGAATAACTTTTTGGAGAACAATGACCTTTATTTAGACATATATATCGACTGTCGGGCATAGCGATATCTCCTCGCGCTCCCCTTGATTTTTTCCCGTTTTCCCGTTATATTTGAAATTGATACTGAATTTCAATCTGTCTATCATGACCGACGAAGCTATAGAACTGAGGCAGTATCTGAGGGAGAGGGGCTTAAGGTTCACCCCGGAGAGGGAAGCGATCTTAGAGGAGGCTGTCTCCATCCACGGTCACTTCGACGTAAGCGATATATTTACAAGACTTAGGGAGAGGGGAAGTCGAATCTCTATGGCCACGGTTTACAGGACTTTGAACCTCCTCGTCGAGGCTGGTCTTTTGAGGGAGATAATAACCGATGAGAAGCATAAGCACTACGAACACATCTACGGTCACACACATCACGACCACTTATTTTGCATAAGGTGCGGAAAAATCGTAAACTTTGAGGAGCCACAGATAGAAGAACTCCAACAAAAGGTGTGTGAGAGGGAGGGTTTTGAGCCGAAGTACCACAGGCTCCAAATAATGGGATATTGCAGGGGTTGTAGAAAGGAGGCGGAGGAATGATAAAGAGCTTAGCCCAACTTCAGTCGAACGAAGGTGGCGTGGTCGTGGAACTTCAGGGAGGCTTCGGGGCGATCAGAAAGCTGGAGGCCATGGGAATAAGGCCGGGGAAGAGGGTCGTGAAGGTAAGTTCCCAGCCTATGAGAGGCCCGGTGATAGTTTCCGTCGACGGGTATCAAATAGCTTTGGGTTTCGGGGTGGCGAGCAAGGTCATAGTGGACACGAGTCTTAGATAAATTTTTTGTGGGCTAATTGCAAATGTATTGCAATTACAATAAGGCAAGCTTCTCCTCGGTCGGTCCTTAACAGTTGAGGAGGCGGAACTATGAAGATACTGTTGATGGGCAATCCCAACGTGGGAAAAAGTGCTGTGTTCTCCAGGCTCACCGGGGCGGATGTGGTGACCTCTAACTATCCAGGGACCACCGTGGAGTTTACGAGAGGCAAGATGAAGCTGGACGGGGAGGATGTGGAGGTCATAGATGTCCCGGGGACCTATACCTTAGAGCCCACGTCCCGTGTGGAGGAGGTCGCAGTAAAGATGGTGGAGGAGCTTGGAGACGGCGATATCGTAATCCATATTGTGGATTCTACGACCCTGGAGAGGAACCTCCTCCTGACCCTCCAGCTTCTCTCCACCGGGAGGAAGGTCATCGTCGCGTTGAACATGTGGGACGAGGCGAGGAATAAGGGGATAGGTATAGACCATAAGAAGCTTGAAGAGAGGTTGGGAGTCCCGGTCGTGCCCACCTGTGCCAGGAG
Organism: Candidatus Latescibacterota bacterium; assembly: GCA_012962735.1. GTDB lineage: Bacteria > Latescibacterota > 4484-107 > B68-G9 > B68-G9 > B68-G9. The sequence goes on along the minus strand of DTXA01000271.1, from coordinate 12,596 downwards.
CGGTGAGGGGATAAGGGAGCTCAAGAGCAGGATAAAAGAGGCGAGTTCCTCCGGGCTTTCGTATCCGGATGAACAGAAGTGGCAGGTCATAGGGAATATAGTGGAAGAGGTCCAGAGGGTGACCCACAGGCATCCCACCCTCGGTGAGAAGCTCGGGGGACTCACGGTTCATCCCGTGTGGGGCATCCCCTTCGCCCTCCTAGTACTCTACATCACCTTCAGGGCGATCAGGTTCATAGGGGAGGGCCTGATAGGATACGTGTGCGACCCGGCCTTTGAGAGACTGTGGCTTCCGGCTGTGGAGAAGCTTTCGACCCTGCTCGGCCCCGAAACCCTGCTCCACGAGCTCTTCATAGGAAACCTCATAGAGGGCGAGATCGACTTTATGCAGTCCTTCGGTCTCTTCACTACAGGGCTCTACATACCCTTCGCCGCTGTGCTTCCCTATGTGTTCGCATTCTACCTTATGCTCTCCTTCTTGGAGGACCTGGGCTACCTTCCGAGGTTGGCCATACTCGTGGACATCCTCATGCATAGGCTCGGATTGCACGGGCTTTCCATAGTTCCGATGATGTTGGGGCTGGGGTGCAACGTGCCCGGGGCCCTGAGCACGAGGATATTGGAGACCCGGAAGGAGAGGTTCATAGCCGCAACCCTTATGGGGGTTGCGGTTCCCTGTATGGCGCAGATAGCGATGGTGGTGGGACTTTTGGGCAAGTACGGCCCGAAAGGGTTAGGCTCCGTGTTCGGGACGTTACTTATATTATGGCTTGGGTTGGGGATGGCGCTGAAGAAGCTGATACGGGGAGAGACCCCGGAGATAGTGGTGGACATCCCCCCGTACCGTGCGCCTTACTGGGGGGCACTGGCGAAGAAGTTATGGATGAGGATGCGCTGGTTCCTCACCGAGGCGGTCCCCTTCGTGCTCCTCGGAGTGTTCGTGGTCAACCTGCTTTATTCCTTAGACGTAATAGACTTCCTGGGCAAACTCCTGTCGCCGGTGCTCACCACCATCTTGGGTCTTCCGCCGGAAGCCGTGGGGGCGCTAATTGTGGGATTCCTAAGGAAGGACGTGGCGGTGGGTATGTTGGCTCCCCTTGGGTTGAGCTTCAAGCAGTTGATAGTGGCCAGCGTGGTCCTCTGCACTTATTTCCCCTGCGTGGCCACCTTCGTGACCCTCTTCAGGGAACTGGGCCTGAAGGACATGTCCAAGGCCACGTTCATCATGGTCGGCATAGCACTCTCGGTAGGTGGCCTTTTAAACTTCCTGTTGGGTTTGATCATAAGCTCGCCGAGATAACAAGGGCACGACCCGAAGACTCCTCCCTCGTCCGCCATGGGAACATGTTCTACACGTTCCCGATAGGGGAGTTTCTACTCCTGCTCGAGATGGAGGTCAAAAACATGGATAGAGCTAACCGAACTAAAGCTGGAGGCCCAGATGGCAAAAGGAAACGAGTTTCCGGCGGAATGGCGGACTTTCAACGACAGAGAGACAGGAGCCATGGTCCGGCAGTTGACGGATTACAAGGGCCACAGCCATCACTTCTACTTCACCAACTCAGGTTGGTACGAAGGGGGACGCAAGCTTCTCTTCGGTTCGGACAGGGAAAACTGCACGAACCTGTTCAGTCTGAACATTGAGGACGGTGCCATCCTACAGGTTACGGACCTACCCCCGGGGACAGAGGTCGGCTTCCTTTCGGCATCCATAAACCCCCTCAGGCCCGAGTGCTACTACTGGGCTGGGAGGACACTTTGGGCGGTGGACCTAAAGACCTTAAAGGAAAGGCCGCTATATGAGCGGTCCGAGGGCTTCCGAGGGAGCATAACGAGTGTCACGGCGGATGGAAGATACGTGTGCACGGGGACTTGGCAGGAGGTCGTTCCCACCGAGCTGAACCAAGGGTACGTGGGCTTCCGGGAGACCTGGAAGGCCAGGCCCCTCTCCCGGGTGCTGAAAGTGCCGGTGGAAGGCGGGGAGGCAGAGGTGGTCCACGAGGAGAGGTACTGGATAGGCCACGTCAACACCTCACCCACACGGCCTGAGCTCCTCACCTTCTGTCACGAGGGGCCTTGGGACTTAGTGGACCAGAGGATATGGGGATTGAACTTGGAAACCCGAGAGGTCTGGCCAATACGTCCTACCCGGCCGGGCGAGAGGGTGGGGCACGAGTTCTGGCTCTCCGACGGGGAGCGGGTCGGGTACCACGGGACCACACCTGAAGGCCCGATCTTCGGCGTAATTCGGTGGGACGGGACCGGGGTTGTGGAGTTCACCATACCTCCTGGCTCGACCCACCTTCATTGCAGGGACTTAGATCTCATCGTGGGGGATGGAAGCTCCAGGGACCCCTATCTGCTCCTGTGGAGGTTCCGGGAGGGGAGGCTTGAAGGGCCGAGGCGTTTAGTATGGCACCGCAGTTCCTTCCACATCCAGCAGACCCACGTACACCCCCGCTTCACAGAGGACGCCAAAGGGGTAGTGTACACGAGCGACCATAGGGGATACGGGAACGTGTACCTGGTGGAGGTTCCCGACTTCGAGGAGCTTTCGGAACATATATATCTTTAGGGGTCCCCCTGAACGAAGCAGGGGCGTATGGCCATACGCCCCTGCTTCGGGGCTAATGGGAGGGGAAATGAAAGAGACGCTTTTCGCAGGAATCGGTGAAGCCTGTATAACCCCGCCTGTAGGAACCCCCATGATGGGCTTCTCGGCAAGGGACCACGGGTGTGAGGGAGTGCACGACGATCTGTACGCCAAAGCGCTAGCCCTGAGACAGGGACGTAGGAAGCTGGTTTTAGTGGCGCTGGACCTTGGGAGCCTGGATAGGGAGGGCACCCAAGGGATAAAGCGGGAGCCTAAGGAGCGGTACGGCCTTTCCCCCGAGAACGTACTCTTGGCCTGCTCCCATACCCACGCAGGGCCGGTAGTGGCTAAGAGATCGTATGCCGAGGCACCCGATCCCAGCTATATTGCATCCCTGAGGGAAAAGATATCCCAGGCTGTGGGGGACGCCCTCGGGAACCTCAAGCCCGCCCGGCTTTCCTTCGGCCTGGGAAGCACAAGGATAGGGGTATGCCGGAGGCTTAAAACCCCAGAGGGGGTAGTCATGGCCCCGAATTTTTTAAGGCTGCAATGAGGGTGTCTCCTGATACAGGTTAACATCTTGCGATGGAAAAAGGTAGGATGATAAAGTAGGGCGATATGATATGAAGGGGAGGCCAGGGGCCTCCCCTTCCGTTTCCGGGGGTTGATATCAGGAGTACGGGTAGAATACGTAGAACAGAAGCGACAATCCCCCCAAAACCCACGCTCCCGCGGGCACCTCCCTCGCCCTTCCGGCCAACGTCTTCAGCAGGGGATACAGCACGAACCCGGCCGTCATCCCTACACCTAAGTTGTAAGTAAAGCTCATCAGGGCCACCACGGCGAACGCCGGGACGAGTTCGGTGTAGTCCGAGAAGTCTATCCTCCGGATGGGCTCCAGCATCATAAGCCCTACCATAGCGAGAGCCGGGCCGTATGCGTGTGGGGGAACGGAAGTGAAGAGAGGGGCGAAGAAAAGGGCCAAGAGGAAAAGCACCGCCACCACGACGGCCGTAAGGCCAGTACGGCCACCCGCCTCTATGCCTGCCGCAGATTCTATGTAGGTCCCAGTGGTTGTGGTGCCCAAGAGGGCCCCAACCACGGTGGCCAAGGCGTCGGCCAACATCGGCCGCTCTATCTGGGGGAGGTTGCCCTTTTCATCCAACAGGCCCGCCCGGGCCGAAAGCCCGACTAAAGTCCCCATCGTGTCCACGAAGTCCATCACGAATACGGTCAATATCACAGCGAAAAAACCCCAGGTGAGTGCTCCGAGTATGTCCAGCTTGAGGAATATGGGCGAGAGCGAAGGAGGTAGGCCCACCAAAGACTCGGGGGACTTGGTCACGCCCAACAGGAAGGAAAGGGCCGTGACCGAAAGTATGCTGATGAGTATCGCACCTCTCACACGCCGCACCAGCAGGGCAGCCATAAGCACAAACCCGAGTACCGCCAAGAGTGCCGCTGGGCTCCCTAAGTCCCCCACCTTAACCGGGGCCCCGGGCACCCCCAGCCGCACGATGCTGGCGTCGTTCAATCCGATGAATGTCAGGAAAAGCCCTATGCCCACCGCAAAGCTGTACTTCAGGCTCTGTGGGATAGCCTCCACAAGCCAGGTGCGCACTCTGAGGATGGTGAGGACCGTAAAAAGCACTCCCCCTATGAATATGGCCCCGAGGGCCGTCTGCCAAGAGTACCCCAGGACCTTCACCACGGTATAGGCTATAAAGGCGTTCTCCCCCATGTAGGGGGCGATGGCGAAGGGCCTGTTGGCGTAAAATCCCATAATTAGGGTGCCGAAGGCGGCCGAAAGTATCGTAGCCACCATCGACGGCCCCTTAGGGATCCCTGCCGCCTGGAGGATAGCGGGGTTGACGATGATGATGTATGCCATGGTCAAAAAGGTGGTGGCACCGGCCAGGAATTCGGTGTACACATCGGTCCCCGCTTCTCTGAGGCGGAACATAGAGCCTCCTTTCTTCAGAGTTAGGTGCTATACGCCCCTACTATACCGATTGTCCGCCGTCCACGAAGAGCACAGCCCCGGCTATATACGAGGCTTCGTCTGAGACCAAAAACAAAGCCGCCCTTGCCACCTCCTCGGGGGTCCCCAGCCTTCCGAGGGGGACTTTGGCCTCGGACCTGCGCACGGCCTCTGGGTCCTCGAGGATAGGGGCGATCATAGGTGTAGCTATGGTCCCGGGGCAGAGCACGTTCACACGGACTCCTTCGGGGCCGAGCTTCTTAGCGAGCGACCTTGAGAGGGAGATGATGCCGCCCTTTGAGGCCGTGTAGGCGTCCGCGCCTGGAACGGCCCCGGTGGCCATTATGGAGGACGTGTTCAGGATGACACCTTTGGTCCTGCGCAGCTCCGGAAGGGCGTACTTGCAACAGAGGTACACGCTGTAGAGGTTTATCCGTACCACCCTGTCCCAGTGCTCCTCGGGGAGTTCCTCGACCGAACCCACCACGATCGGCGTGGAGTACCCCACAGCCGCGTTGTTGTAAAGGATGTCTATCCTCCCGAAGGCCTCCACAGCCCTCCGCACCATCTCGCGCACCCGGGAGGGGTCCGACACGTCCGCCCGGACGAAAAGGGCCTCTCCTCCCGCATCCCTTATCCCCCGGGCGACCTCCTCCCCCTCCCCCTTCCAGTCCACCACGACGACCTTCGCCCCCTCCCTCGCGAAAAGCTCGGCCGCTGCCCTTCCTATCCCGCTGGCAGCCCCTGTGATGACCGCCACCTTGTCCTTCAACCGCATAAGCCTCCTAAAGCAGGCCCATCTCCCGCATCTTCTCCGCTATCTGAACGGCGTTGAGCGCTGCTCCCTTGCGGATGTTGTCGGCCACGACGAAGAGGTCCAGAGCGTTTTCGGCCGACGGGTCTTTCCGTATCCTGCCTACGTACACCAGGTCCTCCCCGGAGGCATCTATGGGCATGGGATACAGGGCGTCCTTCGGGTCGTCCACCACCTCTACCCCCGGGGCCTCCCGAAGTATCTCCCTGGCCTCCTCTGGGGAGATGGGACGTTCGAACTGGACGCTGATGGCCTCGGCGTGGCCGTTGAACACCGGCACCCGTACGCAGGTAGCGGTTATGGCCATGTCCGGCTCCCCCAAAATCTTCCGGGTTTCCCTTATCATCTTCACCTCTTCGCTGTAGTACCCCGAAAACTCCGAGCTCAGGGAGCCTATGTGGGGGAAAAGGTTGAAAGCTATCCTGTGGGGATAGGCCTCGGGATTGGGGAAATCCCTGCCCTCGGCCCAGGCCCTGACCTGTGCCTCCAACTCCCGCACAGCCGCCGTGCCCGTGCCCGAGACCGCCTGATACGAGGCTACCACCACCCGTCTGATCTTGGCCGCCCGGTGGAGGGGCGCCAGGGCCACTACCATCTGGATGGTGGAGCAATTGGGATTAGCGACGAAGCCTTGATGGTCCCTTAGGGCCTCGGGGTTGACCTCGGGCACCACGAGGGGCACCCTCGGGTCCATCCTGAAATCCTGGCCGTTGTCTATGACGACAGCTCCCCGCTTCACCGCCTCCCACCCGAACTGCTGGGAGGCTCCCTTGGCCCCTTCTGTACCGGCGAAGAAAGCAACGTCCACACCTTCGAAGGCCTCAACCGATGCCGGGACTATATGGTACACCCGGCCGTCTATCTCCTCGTCTCTCTCCCTCCGGGCCAGTATCCTCAGCTCCTGCACCGGGAACTTGCGCTCCTGCAGGACCCTTACCATCTCCTTCCCGACCATACCGATGCCGACGATAGCTACGGTGTATTCCCTCATACTAACTCCTTTCATTCAATACACGAAGGTCAACCAGCCGTACCTATCCTCCTTTTCGGCGGAAAGCAAGGCGAAGAATTCCTCCTGAAGCCTCTGGGTTATGGGCCCCCGTTTTCCGTCCCCGACGACGATCTTGTCTATGGAGCGAATCGGGGTTATCTCCGCGGCGGTTCCGGTGAAGAATACCTCGTCGGCTATGTACAGCGCCTCCCTGGGTATAGGTTGCTGGCGCACCTTAAATCCAAGGTCCCTGGCCAGAACTATGACCGAATGCCTGGTCACGCCCGGAAGTATGGCGGCCGAGGAGGGAGGGGTGAAGATAGCGCCGTTTTTGACCATGAAGATGTTCTCCCCGCTTCCCTCGCTCACATACCCGAAGGAGTCTAAGGCTATACCTTCGGCGTAACCGTTCGCCTTGGCCTCCATCTTCACGAGCTGGGAGTTCAGGTAATTACCCCCGGCCTTGGCGAGCGTCGGGAAGGTGTTGGGAGCTGCCCTGTTCCAGGAGGAGGTGCACGTGTCTATACCCTGCTCCAGGGCTTCCGGCCCCAAGTACTTCCCCCACTCCCAAGCCGCTATCACCGTGTGTACCGGACATTCCGTGGGGTCCACTCCCATGGACCCGTATCCCCGGAACACGATGGGCCGTACGTAACATTCCCGAAGCTCGTTGACACGGATGGTCTCTAAGGCCGCCTCTATGAGTTGTTCTTTATTGTAAGGGACAGGTATGCGGTAGATTTTGGCCGAACTTAAGAGCCGGTCCATGTGGTCCTTGAGTCGGAAGCAGGCAGGGCCCTTTTTGGTGTCGTAACACCGGATTCCCTCGAACACGCTGGAGCCATAGTGGACGACGTGGGACAGAACGTGGATTTTGGCTTCGTGCCAGTTCACGAACTCCCCGTCGAACCATATCTTTTCAGCTTCTTTTATGGCCATATGTCCTCCTTAAGGGCATTGTAAACACGTCGGGTTCGACCGTGCCATGGGGGTCCCGGCCCTCGAGGTTTATGTAGATCCCCGTTGGGCACGGGGACAGCCTTGGTCTTCGACCGATCCATCCTCTCCAACCAGTTTTGCTCCCGCATGAGGTCGAAGAAGAGCTCCTCACCTTCCTTACCCCATATCGGCTACTCTGTTCCATTTCTGGACCGTCCCGAAGGCACCGATGTTGGGGAGGAAGGAGTCGACCTTCTCGGTCAACTCCGGTCCTATGTGGTCGGGGAACGTAGACCCCTTACGGGCTCGACGTTAGCGGTGCGAATGCACAATTTGCCTCCATCGGAAGCCCATCACGCCGTGCATCCCGGGCCAGCGACGGCGAGCTTGGGAAGTTCCCCCGTCTCCATCATCGCCCTCACGAATTTCGAGACTGCAGCAAGGAGATGGGATAGAACCACTCCCTCCACCATCCCTCCCGACAGGTCTTCGTCTCCCAAGGTCTCAGTGACCACTTCCCAGACCCCTCGTCCGCTGAGGTAGCTCTTCACCGAACAGTAGAAGTTGTCCTTTTTGGATACTATACTATCCCAAATTTTCCGATCCCTCGGCTCATACAGCTATGTCGTATCTGACGCAAGGAGCTGTCCAGTCCTCAGGACCGTCCGGGAAGAGGCGGCACAGGGTCACGACCATGTTCCCCGTCTCCCTGTCCTCGTAAACATGGAAGTTTGAAAGTTGTAAGGACTTGGCCTCTCCCTCCCTCCTGTCGTCTATTACGAAGACGCTGTCCCTCCTTATGCTTAAGGTTTCTTCGTCCACCTCGGCCACGACGAGGGGATAGCGGGGGGAGTTGGCGTAGGGGTTGGTGGGAGTCAAGTTTCCGAACCAGTAGAGCTTGCCGTCGGAGTGCCTCAGGAGCTCGCACATGCTGGATGGGGAGAAAAGCTCCCCCCCGTCGTCGTACCTGAGGGGCTCCGGCTCGGTCCAGGTCCTCCCGCAGTTCTCGGATACGGACACCCACTTGTACCCGGGGAGTTCTGGGGCCTTATCGTTGCTCCCCCTGAAGATGGCGACCAACCTCCCGTCCCCGAGCACAGCCAGGGCGGGCTCGGTGAGACCCCTGGTTGAGCGCCCTGGGTCTATCTTCACAACCTGCGATGAGGTCCACCTAAGGGCCCTTCCTGACCACCTGCCTATGAGGAAGACTGCGTAGGAGAACGTATAGGCCCCTTTGGGGTTGTAGAGCTCGCCATTTTCGTCGATAGGGAAGAGGGTGAGGGGGACCAGGACCTCCCCGGAGGGGAGCTTTATCGGGTCCCCTCCTATCTGGGCGCAGTTCCTCCCGTAGCAGACCCCCTGCATCCAGTGGTCGGTGTCGTGGCCCTCCTCCACGACCTGCACGGGCCCGGTCCAGGTCCTTCCACCGTCCCTCGAGACCTGATGGTATATCTTAAAGCGCTTCAGGCCGCTCAGCACATCATCCCTGTGTAGAAACTTCTTCCCCCTGAAGAGGATGAGGGCATCCATTTTGGGGTCCAGGAGGGCAGGTCCAACGCTGTACCTGACCACGTCCTCGCCCTTCTTCTCGTACGTGTGAAGCAGCTCCGAGGGACCCCACGTGCGGCCGTTGTCGTCCGAGAACCTCCTGAATATCTTGTCCGCCCTGTCGCTGGAGGTTATCTCCGCATATATCTGCATCATCCTGAGGCCCGAGGAGGAACAATATGTCGCGAAGCCGTTCACCGCTATGCCCCTCCCGGATGTCGGGATCCATACTTCCTGCTCTACGCGCATAGAGGCTTCTCCTTTTTCCAGTGAGGACCTCCCGGGTGCGCTCCTTTATGTAGCCTTTCGGGGTATCTATGTCCACGCCGCCGAGCACCTCGATCTCCTCGCTCCTGAGCTGGAAGGGGTCGGGAGGTTCTCGGCCTATAGGAAGGACTCGGCATACGGGGACCTCCGGGATATCGGAGAAGCCCACCGGAGCTCCCAGGAAGGCCAGTTGGATCCAGAGCATGACCTCTGGGTCCTCGGTGTACTCCTGGAAGGTGAGACCGAGGGGGTTGATGGCTCTGTCGACCAACAGCACTCGCACTGTGCTGGATATGACGACGGGTACCATCTCGTGACGGCATCCCCTGTAAGCTTCCCAGAAGCCCCTGCGCACTTCCGATCTCATCGTCCGTACCTTCCTCCGGCGTATGCGTAAAATGTCTGCCCCTGATAGGTTATCCTTTTGGCCTGGCCGCTTTCTACGAGGGAGTCCAGGCCCTCGGAGACCGCCTCCTGGGGAAAGCGGGAGAGGGTCTCCAAGATGTGCCGCTCCCTCATCGGATGCCTCCGGATGATGTGGAGGATAGCTTCTACCGGGTCCGGGAACCCCTCCACCCCGAACTTCCCTTCCTCCTCGTGGGGCAGGAGCTCGGCCTTCAGTAGCACCTGGGCACGCACTAGGGCCTCCTCGTCAGGGATGCGCACCCAGGGTTCGGCGGGCGGGCGCACGGGGAGGTTGATGAAGGTCCGGTCGGGCTGGATGCGCTCTAAGGCCCTCCCGATGGCCTCTAGAGCCTCCTCCGTGTCGTTGACCCCTGCCATCAGCATAACCTCGACCCAAAGCTCTCCTTTGAACTCCTCCCTGAACCTGGCGATTCCCTTAACTATGGCCCCTATATCCAGGTCCCGGTGGGGGCGGTTGACCCTGCGGAAGGTGCGGGGATCCCCGGCGTCCAAGGAGGGCATAACAAGATCCGCCTGCCTCAGTTCCTCCCTCACATCCTTCCTGCACAGCAGGGCTCCGTTGGTTAGCACGGCCACAGGGACCGGGGATAGCTCCTTGGCGCGGGAGATCAACCACCCTATGCTCCGGCAGAGCGTGGGCTCCCCCTCGCCGGTGAAAGTGAGGTAATCCAGCGCGGGGTTCCAGGATAGGGCCTCTTGGATCTCGGAGAGGACCTCCTTCGGAGGGAAGAAGTCATCCCTTCCGTCGACGAGGCGGGTGGTCCGGCCGAGCTGGCAGTATACGCAGGAATAGTTGCAGGTCTTAAAGGGGACCAGGTTCACCCCGAGCGAACGGCCCAGCCTCCTGGACGGCACGGGCCCGAAGACGTAGCGAAATCTCACGGCTTCCTCCTCAAGCGAGGAAACTCTCGTCCAACCAGTACCCCCTTATCTGGGCGGTGGGCCAGTCGTCGATTATATAGTTCACACAGAATATCCTTCCGTCGGAAAGCCTCACCCAGCCCGAGTAACCTGTATCCGGGGTGAAGCTGCTGTCGTAATCCACCTCCCGTACGGTGCTCTCCTGTCCGGAAGCGGGAGGATACTGGCCTCGCAGGCGTCGTACCTCGGGTCCTCGCATACCGTGACCGGACTCTCCTAGGTCCTCCAGCTTGTCCGGCACGATCCCAACGACAGGGGTCTCGTGGGGTCCGTCCCAGGACTTGCTGTCTTCGCTCCACCATCTGAAAGTGTGCCGACCCTGGGACAGTTCCACTTGAAAAGGACATCTCCATCCCCAAAGCTTCGGACCAACACCTTCTCTTCGCCCCCCGGTTCGGGCCAAGTCCGGAAAGCAGCAGTAGATACCTTCCTTCCTCACGGAACCTCCCTCAGGTCCACGAGGGCGACCTTTAAGACCTCGTCCATATGCATCACCAGCACGAAGTTCATCCCACGCCTCAGCTCCGGGGGGAGCTCCCTGACCTGTGGCTCGTTGCGCTTGGGGAGTACGACTGTCCGCACACCGGCTCTCCTGGCAGCCAAGACCTTCTCGTTGAGGCCGCCGACGGGAAGCACGTGCCCTCTCAGGGTAACCTCCCCACTCATGGCCACGTCCCGGCGCACGGGCCTGCCTGTAAGGGCCGAGACTAAGGCTGTGGCCATGGTGATCCCGGCCGAGGGGCCGTCCTTGGGGATGGCCCCCTCGGGCACGTGGATGTGGACGTCCTTGTGCCGGAACGCTTCCTCCTCTATGCCCCACTTCCAGACCGCGGCCCGAACGTAACTCCAGGCCGCCTGGGCCGACTCCTTCATCACCTCCCCAAGCCTACCTGTCAGCACCAATTCCCCCTTACCGGGGAAGAGGGTGACCTCTATCTGGAGAAGGTCCCCGCCGTTCTGAGTCCAGGCTAAGCCGGTGGCCACACCGACCAGGTCCTTATCTAATAGCTTGCGCTCCTCAACCCTGGGAATGCCCAATAGGCCCTCTACATCCCTGGCCGTCACCGTTACGGCACCCTCCTCCTTTCCTTCCACGATCCTTCGGGCCACCTTGCGGCATATTGAGGCTATTTCCCTCTGGAGCTGGCGCACCCCGGCCTCGTCGGTGTACTGGCGGATGAGTTTTACGATGGCCCCGTCGGTGATGCGGAGGCGGGAGGGATCGATTCCGGTTTCCTTCAATTGCTTCGGGATCAGGAACCCCTTGGCTATGTGGAGTTTCTCGTGTTCTAAATACCCATGCAGCTCAATGACCTCCATGCGATCCAAAAGCGGCGGGGGGATGGTGTGAGGCGTGTTGGCGGTGGTGATGAAGAGAACCTCGGAAAGGTCGAACTCCACTTCGAGATAGTGGTCGCTGAAGGAGTGGCTCTGCTCGGGGTCCAGCACCTCCAATAGGGCGGCTGCAGGGTCCCCCCGAAAGTCCGCTCCTATCTTGTCCACCTCGTCCATGAGGAACACGGGGTTCTTGCTCCCCGCCCTCCTCATGGACTGTATTATCCTCCCGGGGAGGGCTCCCACATATGTCCTCCTGTGTCCCCTTATCTCGGCCTCATCTCGGATGCCCCCCAAGGAAACTCGGACGAAGTTGCGCCCTAAGGCTCTGGCCACAGAACGCGCCAGAGAGGTCTTCCCCGTGCCTGGAGGCCCCACGAGACACAGCACCGGGCCCTTGATCCTCCCGGCCAACTGAACTACTGCCAAATGCTCCACGATGCGCTCCTTGGGCTTCTCCAGGCCGTAGTGGTCTTCGTCCAAGATCCGCTGCACGGAGACTATGTCCAGCCTGTCCTCGGTGCGCTTGGACCAAGGTAGGGAGACTAGCCAGTCTAAGTAGTTCCGGACGACCGTGGCCTCGGGGGAGAACGGCTGCATCTGGCGGAGCCTCGCAAGCTCCGACCTCGCCTTCTGTTCGACCTGTTCGGGCATGCCGGCCGCCTCTATCTTCTCCTCCCACTCCGAGAACTCCTCCTCGGGGACCTCCCCGAGCGCATCCTGAAGTCAGCGCTCAGGTCTATGACCTTGATCCCCTTCTCCAGCAGCCCGGGCACGACGT
>DTXA01000270.1 GCA_012962735.1 Candidatus Latescibacterota bacterium | reverse complement strand
GTTGAGCTCTAAAGCTCCGTAACCAGAAAACCCCTGCCCCTCGAGCTCCGCCGCTACAGCCCTCCAATCTATCGTCCCGTCGCCCGGCACCAGGTGCTCGTCCCTCTCCCCGAAGTTGTCGGCGAGGTGCAGGTGCACGAGCCTGTCCCGAAACTCCCTCAGGAAGGCCACGGCAGGTTCCCCCTCCATCCCGACCATGTGGGCGTGCCCCACATCCACACATATCCCGAGGCCCCCCTCACCCGAGAACACCTCCACCCTCTCCGTGACCTCCTTCAGAACATCCATGGGCCCGTTCTCCAACGCCAAAAATATCCCCCTGTCCTGGGCGTAGCGGGCGACTTTCTCTACCTCCTTCCAGGAAGGTCCCTCTTCCGCACCCAATGTGCTCGGATGGACGACCAGCACCTTCCCCCCGAGGTAGGAACAGAGGTCCATCTCCTCCTTCAGGGAGTCGGGGTCCCATCTCCCCGTGCGGGTATGGAGGCTTATGTAGGGTGCGTCCGAGGTGAGCTTTCTGAGCTCATCCCACCTGTTCCTTCCGAACGCGGCCGGGTCGGGGCTCCACCCGAGCCACAGTTCCACCCCGAATCCGTCCTCAACGGCCTCCCTTATCGCCTCACCCAGGTTTGCCCCTTTCGCCCTCTCGCAGAGGTAGTTCCATGTGCTCACGCTGAGGTTCCACCTCATCTCCCTCTCCTTAATCTCAGTACTCCCTTCCCCTCCACCTAACCCTCCTTCCCGGCGTTATCACGACCAACCCCACGGCCAGGGTGTAGAGCACGAAGAAGGGGGAGAATAAGGGAAGGGCCCAGACCACCTCGTACCTCCGGGAGAACGTCCCCCCCTGGGCCAACAGGAGCAGGTGTGCTGCTCCTACTAAGATGCAGGAATACATAGCTAACATCCCCAACAGGTAGCTTCCCCAGACCACTACCGAGAGGGCCAACAACAGGTGTGTGCAGAACGCCAGGAAGCTCAGCCCTAACAAAAGCGGCGTGCTCAAGACCCCAGCTAAGGCCCACCGCACGCGCTGCGACCAGAACCTCTTCAAGCTCGAGGGCCTCTGGAGCTCCACCACGGGGCCGTCCCTCATAAAGGTCACCCGCCAGGAGCTACTTCCTATCCTCTGGGCCAAGGCCATATCCTCGTTGGGCTGGAGACCCATCCCCTCGAATCCCCCCACCTGTCTGTACGCCTCCCTGCGGTAGGCTATGTTCTTTCCGATGGCCGAGAGGGGCCTCCCCCACCCCACGCATCCGGCAGCCACGGTCTGGAGGAACAACAGGTCCGCGGTCTCCAGCGCCCGGAACACCCCAAGGCCCTTCCCGGCCCTGGGGGGCAGGGCGTACCCCACGACCATCCCCACATCCTCGGAGAAGTACTCGCTAACCTCCTCCGCCCAGGTAGGTGGTACGACCCCGTCGGCGTCGGTGGAGATGATCAGATCCCCGCTCGATGCTCGGATCCCCAAGGCTAAGGCTCTCTGCTTCCCGGTCATCCCCTCCAAGGGGCCCCACGAGCGCATGACTTTGAGGTTGGGGTACTTACCGGCGTAATACTGTAGGACCTCCCAAGTCCCGTCCTGGGAACCATCGTCCACGACGATTACGTCGTACAGTTCCCGGGGATAGGTCTGCCGCAGGAGGGCGTTCAGACAGGACCTTATGTATTGCACCTCGTTCCGCACGGCCACCAGGGCCGTAACCCGGGGCCTTCCTCTGAACCGTCTCCTGCGAAGGCGCAGCGTCCCCCCCCACAAGAACACCCCGATCGCAAAGTAGAACGTGGCCGAAAAGAACAGTAGGGCGCTCAGGAACATCCTTCTTTCCCCGTGCAGTGGATATTGCTATATTTGAAGGTATGGGCAAGCCGAAGCTTCCGAAACCGGCCGTGCTCGTAGCAGCGGTTATGGCCCAGGGTCGTGAAATTCTGGACCGGGCCAAGGGGGAACTCGAGTACCTGTTCGGGCCGGTGGCCATGGAGAGCTCGGCCTTCCCCTTTACCTTTACCCGCTACTACGAGGAGGAGATGGGACAGGGGCTGATAAAGCAGTTCCTGGCCTTCAGAAGGCCCATCCGGCCCGACGACCTGGCCTCGGCCAAACTCCTCACCAATGCCATAGAGGACCACATGGCTGTAAGCAGGGGTGGAAGGCGCCTCCGGCGGGCCAACATAGATCCGGGGTACGTCACCCCATCCCGCCTGGTGCTGGCGACCACCAAGGACTACTCCCATCGAATCTACATAGGGAAGGGCATATATGCAGAGGTGACCCTGATCTTCCGCAAGGGGACCTGGCGACCGCTGGAGTGGACCTATCCTGACTACCGCACCGAGTTGGCCTTGGAGTTCTTCGGGAGGGTCCGGGAGCACCTGCTTCGCCTTACCTCCTGTAGACTCTGGGTATCCGACCGTTGAGGGCTGTTACGATCTCATAGTTGATGGTGCCGGCTAAGCTGGCCAGCTCCCCCGCTGTGATGCGCTCCTCCCCCTGTTCCCCGATCAACACTACCTCGTCCCCCACCCTCGCATCCTCTATGTGGGTCACATCCAACATTAATTGGTCCATACAGATGTTCCCCACGATCCTGGTCCGCTTCCCCCGCACAAGGGCCTTGCCCCTATTGGAGAGCGCCCTGGGGTACCCGTCGCCGTATCCGATGGGCACGGTGGCGATCTTGGTCCGCCTCCCGGCCACGAAGGTCCTCCCGTAACCTACCGAGACCCCGGGGGGAACTTCCTTGAGGAAGACTATCCGGGACTTCAAAGTCAGGGCTGGCCTCAGGTGGGCCAGGTAGGAAGCCCCTGGGAAGGGCTCCAGGCCGTAGATCATAATCCCGGGCCGCACCATGTCTAAGTGGGCCGAAGGATACCTGAGGACCGCGGCG
>DTXA01000269.1 GCA_012962735.1 Candidatus Latescibacterota bacterium | reverse complement strand
CCCTGGAACGACCAGATAGATGAATGGAAGAGGAAGTGGCCCTTAACCTACCGCAACAGCGACAGCGTTGTGAAGCCGCAGTACGTCGTGGAACAGATCTACGAAGCCACCAAGGACAGGGAGACCATAATAGCCACAGAGGTCGGCCAGAACCAGATGTGGACGGCACAGTATTACAAGTTTCACAGACCTCGAACCTTGCTCACTTCAGGAGGTCTGGGCACGATGGGGTACGGGTTCCCGGCCTCGGTAGGCGCGCAGGTGGGAAGGCCCGACGCCTTGGTGGTGGACATAGCAGGAGACGGAAGCATACAGATGAACATACAGGAGCTCGCCACCGTCGTCCAACATGGGCTTCCCATAAAGATCGCCATCCTCAACAACGGTTACTTAGGGATGGTCCGGCAGTGGCAGGAGCTCTTCTGGGGGAGGAGGTATTCTGCGGTGGACATAGCGGTCCAACCCGACTTCGTTAGGCTGGCCGAGGCATATGGGATCAAGGGGATACGAATAGAGCATCCCTCCGAAGTCCGGGACGCCATAGAGGAGGCCCTAAAGGAGCCGGGACCTGTGCTGATGGATTTCAGGATAGAGAGGGAGGAGAACGTGTTCCCCATGGTGCCCGCGGGTAAGGCTCTGCACGAGATGATAGGGGGGCTGGCATGAAGCACACCATAGCCGCTCTGGTAGAGAACCGCTTCGGGGTCTTAGCCAGGATAGCGGGACTGTTCTCCGCGAGGGGGTTCAACATAGACAGCCTCACCGTCGGGGAGACCGAGGACCCCACGATCTCCCGTATGACCATAGTTGTGGAGGGAGACGACAGGGTCTTGGAACAGGTGATGAAGCAGCTCAATAAGCTCGTGGATGTGATCAAAGTCTCGGACATAAGCTCCCAGAAGTTCGTGGACAGAGAGCTGGTGCTGATCAAGGTCAACGCTCCGAGGTCCCGGCGCTCGGAGATAATGGAGATAGCCGAGGTCTTCAGGGCCAAGATAGTGGACATAAGCCCGAACACGTTGACCATAGAGGCCACCGGAAACGAGGACAAGATCAACGCCATCATCGGGATGCTCAAGCCCTTCGGCATAAAGGAGCTGGCGAGGACGGGAAGGGTGGCGATGCTCAGGGAGTTCAGAGGGGAGGTATAAAAATTGTCCTAAGTCCGATGTCCAAAGTCAAATAAGGGGGCAGGGATGGCCGTTATGTACTACGACAAGGACGCGAACGTGGAGGTCCTCAGGAAAAAGAAGATAGCTGTAATAGGGTACGGGAGCCAGGGGCACGCACAGAGCCAGAACCTCCGCGACGGCGGATTCGATGTCGTCGTGGCCGAGCTTCCTGGCACCCCAAACTACGAGAAGGCCCTCCAGGACGGCTGGGAGCCGGTCTCAGCTTCCGAGGCCGCCGAACTGGCCGATATAGTCCACATACTGGTCCCGGACGATGTCCAGCCTAAGGTGTACAGAGATGAGATCGCCCAGCATATGAAGCCCGGGAAGGCCTTAGCCTTCTCGCACGGGTTCAACATCCACTACAGGCAGATAATACCTCCCGAGGACGT
>DTXA01000268.1 GCA_012962735.1 Candidatus Latescibacterota bacterium | reverse complement strand
TAGCCCAAAAGATTCTTCGATTCGCTCAGATACTTTTTGGGAGGGATATATGAGGACGGCGCTTATACTGGTGGCAGAGGATTCCCCCACGGTGCGTAAGCTCGTGGCCCTGGCCCTCAGGGCCCAGGGCTTCAGGGTGGTGCAGGCGCAGGACGGGATGGATGCCATAGAGAAGCTGGCCCACCACGATGTGGACCTGATCATCACGGACCTGAATATGCCCAATATGGACGGGTACAGCCTGATTCAGGCCATCCGGGAGGACGAACACCTCGAGAAAGTGCCCATCATCGTGCTTTCGTCCGAGGCCGAGGAGGAGGATAGACGGAGGGCCTTCCAGGTTGGAGCGGACTCTTACCTGGTTAAGCCCTTCAACGCTAGAAGGATCCAATACGAGGTGGCTAAATACCTGAACTGAGCGTGATTGAAGATATCATTATGCCGGACGGCCAGGAACTAGAGCACTTTGCCGAGATCGTGGTGGAGTTCGCTGCGGAGACCCAGGAGCTCTTAGAGCAGCTGGAGGAAGATCTATTTCAGCTCGAGGCCGGGGATGGAAACCCGGAGCTACTCAATGAGATCTTCCGTATCCTGCACACGATAAAGGGCACCTCTGGGTTTTTGAACTTCGACCGGATGCGCCTCCTCGCCCATAGCCTCGAGGACCTTTTGGGACAACTGCGGGATGGGAAGCGGGAGGTCACCAGGGAGGTGATGGACCTGCTGCTGGCCGGGTTGGACCGGTTGAGGGAGCTGTTGGCCCAGGTCCGCCAGGGGAACTCGGACGACGGAGTGAAGGTGGAGGACATAGTGGAGGCGGCAGGGCGCCTGTCGAAGGCCGAGAAAAAGGCTCGGGAGGTAGACGATGACCTCCTGCGGGATTTCTTGGCGGAGACTGAAGAGCTGTTGGAGGGGTTGGAGGAGCACTTATTGAAGCTCGAGGCCCGGCCGGAGGACCCGGAGCTGCTCAACGAGATCTTCCGGGCGTTCCACACCATCAAGGGAACTTCGGGGTTTTTAGGCTTCTCCCGGACCTTCCAACTCGCCCACCGGGCGGAGGAGGTTTTGGACCGTCTGCGCAAAGGGGATATGGTGATAGGCCGGGATACTATGGACGCGCTCTTAGCCGTGCTGGACGTGATGAAAGCCCTTTTGAGGGAGATCCAGGAAGAGCGCGGGGAACGTTCGGATATAGATCCGGCGATAGCGATGCTGGAGGCCTTCCTCGAGGGCAAAACCGCCGGGGTCCAGAAGGCGGAACCCACACCAGCCCAGGTTCCTCTGGCACGAGCCGGCGTCGAGACCATACGGGTGGACGTGCGCCGGTTGGACCAATTGATGAACCTGGTGGGGGAACTGGTGTTAGGACGCAACCGACTCCTGCAGCTTAACTCAGAGATAGGAGTCCTGCACAAGGGGGAAGAGATCGCTGAACAGTTGGACCTCACAGCGTCCCGCATAGACCTGCTCACGGCCGAGATCCAGGAGATGGTGATGAAGACCCGGATGGTGCCGGTGGGGAGGGTATTCAACAAGTTCCCCCGGGTGGTGCGGGACCTGTGCAGGGTGAACGGCAAGGAGGTCCGATTGGTCATAGAGGGGGAGGATACCGAGTTGGACAAGACCGTGATAGAAGAGATCGGGGACCCGTTGGTGCACCTTATCCGCAACGCCATCGACCACGGCATAGAACCCCCCGAAGAGCGGGTTCGGCTGGGCAAGCCCCGGCAGGGTGTGGTTCGGCTGTACGCCGCTCAGGAGGGGGACCATATCCTCGTCAGGGTCGAGGACGACGGGAGGGGGATGGATACGGAGAAGATCAAACGTAAGGCGATGGAGAAGGGCCTCCTGGGCCCTGAGGAGGCGGGCAGGATGGACGACAGGGCCATATGGAATCTGGTGTTCCTCCCGGGGTTCAGCACGGCGGAGAGGGTGACCGACGTGTCGGGCCGGGGAGTGGGAATGGACGTGGTGCATACGAACATAACCAGGCTTAACGGGACCATCTCGATAGATTCCCAACCCGGGAAGGGAACACGAGTAGAGATACGTCTGCCCTTGACCTTGGCCATCGTCCAGGGCCTGGTGGTGCGCGTGGGGGATGAGCTGTACGCTTTGCCTCTGGCCTCGGTGATGGAGGCTGTCAGGGCGGAGGCCGGGGACATCAGGACTATTAACCGGCTGGAGGTTATATGTTTGAGGGACCAGGTGTTGCCGCTGGTACGCCTGGATCGGCTCTTCAAGGTGCCCGACGGAGGGGGGAACGGCCGGAGATATGTGGTGGTGGTAGGTACAGCTGAGGACAAGGTGGGACTGGTGGTGCACGATCTGGTGGGGCAGGAGGAGGTGGTGATCAAGTCTCTGGGCCGGATGCTCCAGAACACGCCGGCCATAGCGGGGGCCACCATCCGTGGGGACGGGAAGGTGTGTCTGATCGTGGACGTGAACGAGCTGTTAGAGTTAGCAAGGGAGCAGATAAGGTGAGCAAAGTACGGGTGTTGGTGGCGGACGACTCGGCCTTTATGCGCAAGGTGATCTCTACGATGTTGGAATCCGACCCGGAGATCGAGGTGGTAGGGGTGGCCCGGGACGGGTTGGAGGCCGTAGAAAAGGCCAAGTCCCTGAACCCGGACCTGGTGACCTTGGACATCGGGATGCCCCGGATGAACGGACTTGCGGCCCTAAGACATATTATGGAAGAGCACCCCCTGCCGGTGCTCATGGTAAGCTCGTTGACCACCGAAGAGGCGGAGGCTACGCTGACGGCCCTGGAGCTGGGGGCGGTGGATTTCATCCCCAAGGATCTATCATATGTATCCCTGGACATCGTAAAGATTAAGGATACGCTCTTGGAGAAGGTAAAGGCCATCGCCCGAACGGGCCTTAAGAGATCCGCGTCCTCGGCCGGACTCCGGGTCCTGGTCCCACCCACGAAGAGGAGGTTCGAGGTGATGGCCATCGGGGTCTCCACGGGCGGACCGATGTCCCTGCAGAAGATATTGCCGCAATTGCCTTCGGACCTTCCCGCAGGGGTGCTCATAGCCCAGCATATGCCTCCCAAGTTCACAAAATCCTTAGCAAAGAGGCTCGACCGGTTGAGCCCTTTTGAGGTCAAGGAGGCGGAGGACGGGGACATCGTACAGTCAGGTCGGGTGCTTATAGCCCCTGGGGGACAGCACCTGAGGATACGGAAGAAAGGGGAGGTGGAGGTGGGGAGGGAACCCAAAGATGCCCTGTACAAGCCATCGGTCGACGAGCTCATGGCCTCAGTGGCCCTACACTACGGGCCTTGGGGGGTGGGGGGGATTATGACGGGGATGGGATACGACGGCCGGGATGGGATTAAGCTGTTAAAGGAGAAAGGAGGTTATGTGGTCGCCCAAGAGGAGAGGTCGTGCGTGGTGTACGGAATGCCGAAGGCGGTGGTAGAGGCTGGACTTGCGGATGCGGTGGTGCCTTTGGAGGAGCTCCCCCGCCATCTGGCCAAGCTGTTCCCCGATTAAAGTGAACGATCCTTACTTAGACTTATGAACCTATCTACGCTCTTAGGAGTTTTGGCTGGATTTGTGATGCTTTCGTGGGCGGTTCTATCCCAGACGGGGTTGTACAAGGTCTTCATCAACCCCCCTGGGTTGGCCATCGTGCTCGGCGGGGTTATATGTTCCGTGCTGGTGGCGTATCCCGTCCAGGAGGTGTTGCGGGTCTTCAGGGTCCTGTTCGTGCTCCTGCGGAAGAAAGATCCGGACTTCTCAGGGATGGTGCAGCTTGTGGCCAGGTTCTCGGGGCTTGCCCGAAAGGAGGGTCTTCTGGCCTTAGAGCGGGAGCTTCCAGGCATAGAGGACAAGTTCTTGGTGGACGGCCTGCAGATGGTCATAGCCGGATACAGCGAGGAAGAGATAAGGGAGATAATGCGAAGCCGTATAGAGAACTGCCGTATAAGGGAGCTGGCCGAGGCACACATATTCCATACTATGGCCCGGTTTGCTCCGGCCTTCGGGATGGTGGGGACTTTGGTGGGGCTCATCGGCATGCTGGTCAATATGGGGAAGGGGAACTTGGCCGATATGGGGCAGAACATGGCGGTGGCGTTGGTGACCACGTTTTACGGGCTGATATCGGCGAATCTGGTGTTCCGCCCCATAGCCGTACAGATAGAGCGCAGGATGGAGGAATCGGTGAGGTTGATGACGATGATCATGGAGGGGGTGCTGATGATCCACGGGCAGTGGCATCCCTATAAGGTGGAGGACTACCTGAACTCGTTCCTCCCGCCGGGCCGGAGGCAGGTGGCCGTGCGGCGATACCAAGAGCAGGTGAAGGGGGAATGAAGCCTATGCAGGGGGACGATCGAGAGGATTGGCAGCTGTCCTACGGGGATATGGTGACGCTGCTGTTGACCTTCTTCGTGGTGGTGGTGGCCATGTCCCAGGTGAACTTGGGGGTCTTGGAGGAGATAGGGGCCTCTATGCGCCAGGCCATCAGAGGTGGAGAGCTTAGGCCCAGGTATTCGCTTTCAGAACTTGTGGAGGACGTGAAGCGGATGATAGAGGAGGAGGAGCTACAGGGGCAGGTGGACGTGGGCATAACTCCTCAGGGAATAGCTATCAACCTGAAGGGGGCGGTGTTATTCGATCTGGGAAGCGCTGAGCTCAAGCCCCAGGCCTTTCCGCTCTTGACAAAGTTGGCCGGGAAGTTGAAGGCTCTTCCCTATAGGGTCTCGGTGGAGGGACATACCGACGACCTGCCCATCCACACCCAAAGGTTCCCGTCCAACTGGGAGCTCTCGGCCGCAAGGGCTGCAAGCGTGGTGCGCTTCTTCATCCAACAGGGCATACCCAAGGAGCGCCTTCAGGCGGTGGGCCTTGCGGACACCCAACCCAGGGCCCCCAACACCTCCCCGGAGGACAGGGCCAAGAACCGTCGTGTGGTGATCCAGCTGTTGACCCTTTAGATAGGGGTCCAAACGGAGAACTTTTCGGGGCAAACCCTCTTGTGCAGGGATGGAGAAGAATGTATTTTATAGATAAGTTATGTTCAAAGTGCTCAGCATAGACGACGAACGCTCGATAAGAGAGGTCTTAGACGAGTTCTTGCGCTCTCAGGGGTATATCAGCCTCACCGCCAGCGATGGGGAGGAGGGGCTGGCCCTGTTCCGCAGGGAGTGGCCCCAAGTGGTGATCGTGGATGTGGTTATGCCAGGGATGGATGGGCTGGAGGTGCTGCAGAAGGTGAAGCGACTGGACCCGGAGGTCGAGGTCATCGTGATGACCGGGTTCGGGGATATGGATATGGTGATCCGGGCCCTGAGGGAAGGTGCCTCGGATTTCCTCCAGAAGCCCATCCAGATAGATGTTTTGAAAGTAGCGATCAAACGGGCCGAGGAACGGAGGATACTAAGGAGGCATCTCAGGGAGTATGCAGAGGGCCTCGAGAGGCTGGTGGCCGAACGCACCAGGGAGCTACAGGAGAAGAACGAGGAACTTGAGCAGTTTGTGTACATGGTCTCCCACGACCTTAAGGCGCCCATAGTGACGATAGAGGGGTTCGCCTCCCTTTTGATAGAGATGTACGGGGACAGATTGGACGCCCAGGGGAGGCACTATTTGGAGCGGGTGAGGGAGAACGCTCTGCACATGGAGCGGATGGTAGAAGACCTGTTGGAGCTCTCCCGGGCCGGGCGGGTGGTGCGGCCCTGGGAGGAGGTGGACTTGGACACCCTGGTGCGGAGGCTTTTAGAGGACCTTCAAAGCCAGGCCAAGAGGAGCGGCGGGAGCATAAAGGCAATAGGGACGTTCCCAGTTGTATGGGGGGACCCGGAGCACCTCAGGAAGGTGTTCTTCAACCTGATAGATAACGCTCTGAACTACGTCCATCCTGAGCGCCCCCCTGAGGTGGTGGTGGGGTACGAGGAGAAGGGGGGCTGGCATCAGTTCTTCGTACGGGACAATGGGATCGGGATAGAGCCGGAGTACCTCGAGAGAGTGTTCGATATCTTCAGGAGGTTGGAGGAGAAAAAGGGGGCGCGTGGCACGGGTATGGGGTTGACCATAGCCAAGAGGATCGTGGAGCACCACGGGGGGAAGATCTGGGCGACGTCCATCCCAGGGGAAGGGAGCACTTTCTTCTTCACCCTGCCCAAGGAGGGGAAGGGTGAGAGTGTTGCTCGTAGAGGATAATCCAGACCACGCAGAACTCGTCCAGGTAGCCTTGGAGCGGGTCGGGGCTTCTACGGTATGCGTGGTGAGCGATGTGGCCTCCGCCCAGGAGGTCCTCGAGGGGGAGGAGGTGGATCTGGTGCTGTTAGACCTCAAGCTCCCGAAGGTGGACGGGTTTTCGCTTTTATCCTGGGTACGGGCCAGGCCAAGGTGGTCCGGGCTCCCAGTGGTGGTCCTTACGACTTCTATGCACGCCAAGGACATGGAGCGAGCATATGCCGAGGGGGCGAGCAGTTATGTGGTCAAGCCCACGAGGTTCGAGGAGCTGGTCCGGACTATGCATCAGGTGGTGTGCTTGGGGTCGGTGGAGGGACGATAGCTGTGGGGAATAGGCCTATATATGCCCCAAAAAGTATCGGAGCAAATCTGGATATGGACGACATAAGGGCTCTGCTTGTGGAGGATAACCCAGACCACGTAGAGCTGATCAGAGTTTACCTCGAGCGGGAGGGAGTTCAAGTGGAGGTGGTCGGCTCCGGGAAGGGGTGTCTGGACCGTGCCGGGGAGGGGTACGGGGTGATATTGCTGGATTATTCGCTGCCGGACATAGATGGGCTTGAGGTGCTCAGGGAACTCAGGGAGCACGGGGTGGACACGCCAGTGGTGATCATAACCGGCCACGGCGACGAGCAGGTGGCGGTCCGAGCGATGAAAGGTGGGGCATACGATTACGTGGTCAAGTCCGGGGCGTACTTTTTGGCCATACCGGAGTTGGTACGTCGAGCGGTGGAGGCGCACCGTACCGCCAAGGAGAAAGAAAGGTTGGAACGGGAGCTGATCCAGGCCGAGCGGAGGGCAGCCATCCTCCAGACAGCCATAGCTGTAAACCACGAAATTAACAACCCATTAGGGGTAATCTTAGGGAACGCCGAGCTTTTGCTGTCCCAACTGAGAGATGCCGGCGAGGACGTAGTGAGGAAACTCAAGGTCATAGAGGAGCAATGCATAAAGATCAAACAGATCACCCAGAAGTTGGCCAATCTCACCGAACCCGTGCTCACGGAGTACTTGAAGGGTCGGGAGAAGATGGTGGACATCCATCGGTCCAGGTGACTGGAGCGGATAGGGTGATCAGGGGTGGAATGATAGGAGGGGAAAAGGCGGCGAGGCTCATCAAGGGCTCCAGGGTGTTCGTGGAGGCTCCTTTGGAGGTCTGCCTCAAGGACACCCCCGATCGATCCCCACACCAGCCCGAAGTGCGCGTGCACCGTTCTGGAGACAGGGTGGACCATATCGAGGTGATGTGCTCCTGCGGGGAGCGGATATTGATAACACTGGAGTACTCAAGTGGAAGCTAAGACTGTTTTGCTGGTGGAGGATGAAGAGTTCCTCCGGGGGATGTTGGAGGAGTTCCTGCGGGGTAAGGGATACGAGGTGGTGGCGGTGGAAAGTGGCGAGAAGGCCCTTAAGATCGTCTCCGACAGGAACTTTCAGCTTGGCCTGTTCGATGTAAGGCTCCCCGGCATGGACGGCATAGAGCTGGCCAGCAGGGTCCGGCAGGTCAATCCGGATACGGTGGTGGTTATTATGACGGGATACCCGAGCATAGAGTCCGTCGTAAGGGCCACCAAAACTGGGGCTTACGATTACTTAGTGAAACCGTTCCGCCTCGTGGAACTCGAGAGAGTTTTGGAACGGGCGTTGGAGGAGTGGAGGATAGGTCGAGAAAACCGTATGCTCAGGGAGCGTTTGGCCAAGTTGGAGGAACGGCTCGGGAAGTACGAGTTCTTAGAGTCCCACCGCCCGTTCGAAAAAGGGAAAGCCTCCACAGAGCCTTCGGAGGCCGAGAGACGCTACCTCAAGCAGAGCAGGTGGTCCTGGCGTAGATGGCTTCCCGTCCCCCTGCCATCGAAGGAGGAGGGATGAACGGGGAGAAGTGGTTGGCCCGGGCCCTACGTTCCTTCCAGAAGACCACGGATGGACTTCGGAGCGCTTACATGGCGCTTCAGGAGGAGATGCTCCGGCTGAACGTGGAGCTTGAAGAGCGCAACAGGAGCCTTCAGAGGAGTCTGGCCGAAGTTCAGGCTCTGAAAGGGTATCTCTCCAGTGTCTTAGAGAGCGTGGCGGACGGGGTGACAGTGGTGGATATGGAAGGGCGTATAACGATATTCAACAGGGCCGCCGAGCGCATAACTGGGTACGACAGGCGGGAGGTCCTGGGGAAGTCCTACCGGGACCTATTTCCGGTAGAAGGGGGGGAGCCCCCGATTCTGGAGACTTTGATGACCGGTAGGGAGGTCCGAGGTAAGCGCAGGGAAGTGCTGACGAGGGAGGGGAGGAAGGTGCCGGTGGACTCCAGCACCGCGGTGGTGAGGGACGAGCGGGGGGAAAAGTTGGGAGCTGTCGAGGTCCTGAGGGACCTTTCCGAGGTCAAGGCCTTAGAGGAGCAATTGGAGCGGTCCCGGACACTGGCGGCCTTGGGGGAGATGGCGGCGAACGTGGCGCATGAGGTGCGCAACCCCTTGGGGGCCATAGGTGGGTACCTGGAGCTTTTGGAGCGGGATATGGAGGCCGGGGATCCGAAGAGGAGATTGGTGAGAAAGATGGCGGAAGGCCTCGCCAGGCTTGACAGGATCGTCACCAACCTCCTGACCTATACAAGGCCGTTGACCCCGGACTTGAGGGAGAGGAACGTAAAGGACGTGGCCGAGGAAGCTCTGAGGTTCTTCGAGCTGGGGTGCGAGGAGGGGGTGAGGGAGAAGGTGAGGTTCTCTTTGGAGTTCTCGGGTCCCGTGAGGGCCTATGTGGACACAGAGCTTTTCCAGCAGGTTTTGTTGAACCTCTTTTCGAACGCTGTGCAGGCGATGCCCGACGGGGGTGAGCTCAAAGTGAAGGGGTACAGGGAAGGCGACTGGGCCTGCTTAGAGGTGGTGGATTCGGGGGTTGGGATGTCGGAGGAGGTGAGGCTGAGGGCGTTCGACCCGTTCTTCACCACAAGGGCTCAGGGGGTCGGGCTCGGACTTGCGTTGGTGCAGAAGATGGTGCACCTGCACGGGGGGGAGATATCGGTGGAGAGCGATTTGGGGAAGGGGACGAAGTTCCTGATCCGCATTCCGGCTTTGGCTTAGCGGAGAACTTTTTGGGTGTAGGAGGGGATTATGGGATACGGTAATATATTGGTCGTGGACGACGATCAGCTTATGTTGGACTTCTTGAAGGAGGCCCTGGTGAGACAGGGGTACAACGTGGATACGGCCGAGGACGGACGGGAGGCCCTGGACAAGGTCAAGGGGAAGGGGTACGATCTGGTGATCACAGACGTGAGGATGCCCGGGGTGGACGGCATGACGGTGTTGGAGTCGGTGAAGAGGGACTTTCCCAATACCGATGTGGTTGTGATCACGGCTTACGGCACAATCCGGAACGCCGTCGAGGCGATGCGGATGGGGGCGTATGATTACCTCACCAAGCCGTTCTCAGTAGATGAGGTGGAGCTTGTGGTGAGCCGGGCCTTGGAGCGCCGGAAGCTTATACTGGAGAACATAAGGCTAAGACAGGAATTGGAGAAGGTCCAAGGCTTGCGTACTTTGATCGGACAGAGCCCCGCTATGCGCAAAGTCTTAGAGATGGTGGAGATGGTGGCTCCGACGAGGGCGACTGTGCTCATCCAGGGGGAGAGTGGGACGGGAAAGGAGCTTATCGCAGACGCCATACACCGCCTGAGCCCCCGCAAGGATGGCCCGTTCGTAAAGGTCAACTGCGCGGCCCTGCCCGAGGGACTCGTCGAGAGCGAGCTGTTCGGCCACGAGAAGGGAGCCTTCACACATGCGGTGAAGCGTTTTCGTGGGAGGTTCGAACTGGCGGACGGTGGAACCCTGCTTTTAGACGAGATCGGGGAGGTCAGCCCTTCGGTTCAGGTCAAGCTCCTGAGGGTGCTGCAGGAGGGGATATTTGAAAGGGTCGGCGGGGAGGAGTCTTTGCAGGTGGACGTGCGGGTGATAGCCACCACAAACAAGGACCTTTGGAAGGCGGTGCAGGAGGGAAAGTTTCGGGAGGACCTGTACTATCGACTGCAGGTGGTGCCCATCTACATCCCGCCCTTGAGGGAGCGCAAAGAAGACATACCCCTTTTGGTCCAGCATTTCCTGAGGAAGTACGGCAGGCAGGAGGGGAAGGAGAAACTGGCCGTGTCGGAGAGGGCCTTAGAGATGTTGACGAGCTACGACTGGCCTGGAAACGTCAGGGAGCTTGAAAACGCTATCGAGCGAGCGGTGATATTGACCAAGGGCAAGGTCCTCAAGCCGGAGCATTTCCTGATAGGGGGCATAAGAAGGGAAAAGGAGCCGGACGAAGGACCGGTCACCTTAGAGGAGATGGAGCGCAGGCTCATCCTCAGAACGCTGCGGGAGGAGGGAGGACATCGCACACGCACGGCTCAGCGTTTAGGGATCAGCGTGCGGACCCTGCGCAATAAGCTGAACCAGTACAGAAGGGAGGGGTTTCTGTAGTGCCGACTGGCAGATGGGCAAGTTACCGGTCCGGGGTTTATGCCCCGGCTTTTTTTTCCCCGTGAACGGGCAAAAAAGTCCACGGCAGGACGGGTGAAAGGAGACTTTGAAGCCCCCTAAGCCACTTCGGAGCTGTGGTATGGGATTTGCTTTCTACCACACGAGGGAGGGAGCGATATGATAAGAGGAATTTACACATCCGCATCGGGTATGTTGGCACGGGAGCTGGCCCAGGAGGTCTTAGCCAACAACATAGCTAACGTAAAGACCACAGGGTTCAAACGGGACAAGGTTTACTTCCAGGGTGCTTTAGACGGCATTTCATCGGCGGAGGGCGTCCTGAAGGTGGCCACTGACTACCGGGAGGGCCCCCTGATCCGGACCGACAATCCCCTCGACCTGGCTATACAGGGGAGGGGATTCTTCGCCGTGGAGACCCCCTGGGGCATACGCTACACCAGGGACGGCCACTTCTCTGTGAACGAGGAAGGGGTCTTGGTCACGACCGACGGGCATCCAGTGTTGGGGGAGGAAGGGTCGATCGAGTTGGACCTCAGTGGAGGGCCACCCAGCGTAGGGGAGGACGGGACGGTCAGGGTGGGAGATGTAGTCGTGGGACAGCTCAGGATAGAGGACTTCGAGGATTTGGACTCTCTGAGGAAGGAAGGAAACGGGCTTTTCCGGGCTTATGCCGAGGGGAGGCCTGCGGAGGGGTTCAGGGTCAGGCAGGGGTTCTTGGAAGGAGCCAACGTGTCCCCCGTAGAGGAGATGGTGAGAATGCTGGCGAATTATAGGGCTTATGAGGCCGGACAGAGGGCGATCGTCGCCCAGGATGAGGCGCTCAGGAAGGCGGTGAACGAAGTCGGGAGGTATCGAGGTTAAGATATCTTGGGACATAGGGAGGTGGGAATATGGACCGGGCGATGGAGATAGCGGCCACTGGGATGTACGCACAACAGCTCTACGTGGACGTCTTAGCAAACAACCTGGCCAACGTGAACACCACTGGGTTCAAGGAGGGCAGTATCCACTTCCAAGACTTGATCTACGAACAGGTGCGCCCCCAGGGCGCCGTTTCAGTAGGCGAGGCCCAGGCTCCCGTAGGCATAGAGATAGGTTACGGCACCAAGCCGGTGGCGACCATGCGCAGGTTCTCCCAGGGGGAACTGGTACCTACTGAGAACCCCCTGGACTTGGCCATAGAGGGGGATGGGTTCTTCCAGGTGCTCCGTCCGGATGGTAGGGTGTACTACACCAGGGACGGTTCTTTCCGCCTCTCCCCGGAAGGGCAGATAGTCACCTCGGACGGCTTCGCCCTGGAACCTCCTATCCATATCCCCTTAGATGCCGAAGAGATAAGTATAGGAAGGGACGGGGTAGTGTACGTGCGCCTGGCGGGGGAGGCCGAGCCTGAGGAGGTGGGGCAGATAGAATTGGCCAGGTTCGTAAACCCCGGTGGTCTCAGGAGCGTAGGAGGTAACTTATATCAGGAGACGATCGCCTCCGGGGAGCCTATCGTCGGTCCTCCCGCCTCGGAGGGCTTCGGGGAGGTACATCAGGGGTACTTAGAGCGCTCGAACGTGGACGTGGTCGGGGCTATGGTGAAGATAATAGTGGCCCAGAGGGCCTACGAGATAAATTCCAAGGTTATCCGGACTTCCGACGAGATGCTCTCGACTGCCAATAACATCAAGAGGTAATTTATGTCCTGGGTCCGAAGTCCGATATCCAACGAGGGATATAGATGGCCGTCGTTTTTGAGATATTGTTAAGCCTTTCGGTCTGGGGAGCCGACATCCGGGGGGCGTTGGAGGAATTCTTCCAAGAGCTCAATCCCTGCGATGAGGTGCAGGTCCACCTCCTTTCGAAAGTTCCCGTCCTCCCCGAGGGGGAATTTCGCATCCTCCCTCCTGGGGCGCGGGCGAGGGGAAACCTGGTAGTATACGTGGAGAGGTTTAAGGACGGGATGTCGGTGCGGAGGTTTCCAGTCAGGGTTTCGGTGCGGACCTTCGGCCGGGTCCTGGTGCTCAAACGCCGGGTAGACCGGCATCATAAGATCACAGAAGAGGACGTCGTCGTGGTGCGCAGGGAGACCACATTCCTGCCCGGGGACGTAGTGCGATCCGTAGAGGAGGTGGTGGGACTCAGGACCAGGCAGATATTGAGAGGCGGGACAGTTCTGCGCCGGAGCACCTTGGAGCTCCCTCCTGTGGTCCGCCGGGGGGATAGGGTGTTTCTCAGGGTCGTGCTGCCGGGGATATGGGCCGAGACCGAGGGCGAGGCGAGGGCGGACGGATGGAGAGGTTCGGTGATCCCGGTGCGCAACCTTGGGTCCGGCAAAGTAGTTCGGGGAAGGGTGGTGGATGAGCGCACCGTAGAGGTTGTGTTAGAGTAGGGGGTGTCTATGTGGAATGTTTTTGCAGTCTTAGTTCTGCTGTGGACCGCCCAGCCCTGTGGAGAGGTTATCTCGCTTTTTTCCGACCACAGGGCCCGTAGGATCGGGGACGTGCTTACTGTGCTCATCGTCGAGCAGAGTTCCGCATCCTCGGAGACGAAGTCATCCGCCAAAAAGAGCGGCGGGCATAGCTTCTCTACAACTGCGGGACAGGGCCCGCTTTCCTTCATCCCCCTGATGGGAGCCAGTGAAAAACACAGCGTCGAACACCAAGGCGACGCTTCGGTCTTCCGGAAAGGGGAGCTGAAGGCCAGGGTTACGGTGAGGGTCGTTGGCAATACCGAAAACGGGGACCTCGTGGTCAGGGGAGTCAGGAAGGTGGAAGTGAACGGGGATAGGGAGGAGATCGTCATAACGGGTGTGGTGCGGCCGGAGGATATATCCTCGGACAACACCGTGTATTCCTATCAGATCGCCGACCTCAGGATATCCTACAAGGGCAAGGGCCCCTATTATAGGGGGCAGAGGATGGGGATCTTGGGCTGGCTTTTGGGATGGCTTTTCTAAGTTAGGGACTGGGGAAAATGCGGAATGCGTTGAATTTCGTATGGCTCTCGGCCATTTTTTTGGCGGGAGGCACAGCCGCTGTTCCAGTGAGGGTGAAGGACCTGGTCAGGGTACAGGGCATGGAGGCCTTCCCGGTGACGGGATACGGACTGGTGGTCGGCCTGGATAGGACCGGGGACAGGAACGGAGCGGCGTTCACAGCACAGTCGGTTGCCAATATGCTCCAGCACTTCGGGATCTCCGTGCCCAAGGAGAGGATAAGGCCTCGCAATGTGGCCGCTGTGATGGTCACGGCCTCCCTTCCCCCATCGGTCCGGCCGGGGAACAGGGTGGACGTGGTGGTGGCGTCTATGGGGGATGCGAGGAGCCTCGAGGGGGGCACACTGTTGATGACACCTCTGGTGGGAAGGGATGGGGAGGTATACGCCTACGCCCAGGGGCCGATCTCCATAGGGGGGTTCAATGTCGAGGCCGGGATGGGGGAGAGGCTGAGGAGGAACTACACCCTGGTGGGCCGGGTTCCGGGAGGCGGGATGGTGGAGCGAGTTCCTAAGCTCAGGCCTTTAGGGGATACACTCACCCTGGTCCTCCACCGGCCGGATTTCACCACGGCCGTGCGCATCGCTGAGGCCATCAACCTCTCCCTGTTCGGGGGGAGTAAGGTTGCGGTGGCTTCGGACGCCGGCACTGTGGCCCTGCCCATACCCCCGAAGTACAGGGTCGAGGGGGGAGTGGTGGAGCTGATCGCCGCCTTAGAGCCAGTAGAGGTGGAGCCAGACGAGGTCGCCCGGGTGGTCATCAACGAGCGTACGGGAACGGTTGTGGTGGGCCAACACGTGCGGGTCTCTGATGCAGCCGTCGCCCACGAGAACCTCACCATCCGGATAGGTGTGACCCCGGTGATCTCCCAGCCTCTGCCTTTCTCCCGGGGACAGACGGTGGTCGTGCCAGAAGTCCAGATAGCTGCGGAGACCCAGGTAGCGGGAATCTCGGCCCTGCCGGCATCGGCCACTGTGGGAGATCTGGCCAAGGCTTTAAACGCCTTAGGAGTCTCTCCGAGGGATCTGATCGCCATATTCCAGGCTCTCAAGGAGGCCGGGGCCCTCAAGGCCGAGCTAGTTATTATGTGAGCAGGGAGACCCCTTCGATAAATAAGTTTGGAGACTTAGATGTACATCGGCACCGTATCGTCCGATTTACCCTCCTCCTCTGCGGAAGGCCGAAAGCTCCGCAAGGCGTGCCAGGAGTTCGCCGCCATATTCCTGAATTACCTCTTCAAGGCGATGAAGGACACGGTCCCAAAGGTAGGGATACTCAAAGAGAGCTTGGGGGAGGAGGTCTACCGGGATATGTGGGCATATGAGGTCGCCAAGCTGGCCTCCCGCCGAGGGGTCAGGATCGGGGAGATTCTATACAGGGAGCTGAAGCGGATAGAGGTCCAGGGCCGTATGCAAGAGGTGGGACGATGAAGGGAGACGTTCAAGTAGTGCTCGCCCGGATGGTGAGCCTGATGGAGGAGGAGATAGCTGCCTTCCAGCGGCTTTTGGACGTGCTCTTGGAGCAGAGGCGCACCCTCGTGGAAGGGGATAGGGATGGATTCCTGCAGAGCACCCGCAGGAAGGCCCGGATCCTCGAGGAGGCCCAAGGCTTGGAACGCAAACAGAAGGACGTAGTGCAGGACCTTTCTGGACATTTGAACGCCCTGCCCGAGGACCTCAACCTCCCGAGGGTCATCGCCGCTGTGGAGGAAGAATATGCCCAGAGGCTTTCTGAGCTCAGGGGCACGCTCTCGGAGCTCTTGAAAAAGGTCCGGCGCACCAACGAGACCAACCGGTTCCTCATAGAGCATGCGCTGAGGTTCGTGGACCAGAACGTGCGGATTCTGGCAGGGCTGAGGAGGCAGGAAGGGTACGGAGGGGAAGAGACCGATAGAGGGCCTTTTTTGGTGGACATCGAAGCGTAAATAAATCAAAGGAGATACATATGTCCCGCATCTCGGACGCGCTATATGTAGCCAGAAGTGCCTTAGCCGTGCAACGATACGGCCTACAGATCACCGGCCACAACATAGCCAATGCGAACACGGAGGGGTATACCCGCCAGCGGGTGGTGGCGGAGGCGACCAGGCCCCTGGAGACCCCCTATGGGATGTTGGGGACAGGGGTACAGGTGGCGGAGATCGAGAGGGTGAGGGACAGGTTCTTAGACGAGCAGGTCAGGACAGCCAGCGGGGACCTGGGCAGATGGGCGCAGGCCGAACAGGCCCTGGCCGAGGTGGAGGGGGTGTTCGCAGAGCCCTCCGACGGTGGGTTGAACTCCATCCTGAGGGAGTTCTGGGATAGCTGGCGGTCCCTGGCAGACCATCCCGAAAGCCTATCAGCGAGGCAGATCGTACTGGGGCGGGCGGGGACCTTGGTGGAAGCCCTCCGGAGACTGGACCGGCAGCTTAAGGATATGCAATATAATATGAACACCTTGGTGGATTCGAGGGTGGAGGAGGTCAACCGCATAATAGAGCAGATAGCAAGGCTCAACGTCCAGATCCTCAACATAGAATCCCGCGGTTCCCAGGCGAACGACGACAGGGACCGCAGGGATTTACTCTTGGACCGGCTTTCGAGGTTGGTGGACGTACAGGTGGTCGAGGGCCAAGACGTTATGGTCAGCGTCTTTTTGAATGGGAGGCCCTTGGTGGAGGGGAAGGAGGTATCCAGGCTGGCCGCCATCCCGGAAGCCGAGGGGGGTCGACCGACAGAGAAAGTGGTCTGGGAGTCGGACTCCAGGGAGGTTGGGATATCCGGGGGGGAACTCGGGGGGGTCTTGGAGGTGAGGGACGATAAGATTAAGTCTTACATGGAAACTTTGGACAAGCTGGCTCGGACGCTCGCCCGGGAGGTCAACTCGGTCCACAGGGCCGGATATACCTTAGAAGGGGCCACTGGGGTGGACTTTTTCAGGTCGGGCGTCGAGGGGGCGGGGGATATAGACCTCAGCGATGCTGTGAAGGGGAACCCCTCCAACATAGCCGCCTCTAAGGACGGCCATCCGGGGGACGGCAGCAATGCTCTGGCCATAGCTGACTTAGAGTACGAACGGGCGATAGAGGGCTTCACATTGGACGATTACTATAGGTCTCTGATAAGTCAGTTGGGCCAGGACCTACAGGAGGCCCAGTTTATGCGGGATAACCACGAACTCCTTCTCGAGCGCTTTCGAAACGAGAGGGAATCCGCCATCGGGGTCTCCTTGGATGAGGAAATGGTCCAGCTTATCCAGTACCAACACGCCTACGTTGCTGCGGCCCGGCTGACCTTGGTCCTGGATAGGATGATCCAGGCCACTTTGGATATGGTTGGATGATAGGGAAAAGCCATGCGGGTCACCTATAAGCTGCTAAGCTCCTCTTTCCTGTATAACCTTGACAGGAACCGCTTGGATTTGTTCGAGTTGCAGACTCAGATCGCCACGAGCAGGCGTATCAACAGGCCTTCTGACGACCCGGCGGGAGTTGGCCGCCTCCTCCGGCTGCGCTCCCTCGTAAAGCGGATAGAAGGATATCAAAGCAATATAGACGAGGCGGAGGATTGGATGAGCACCACGGAGGGGGCCCTACGGGAGATATGGGAGATCTTTTCGGACGTCCGGACGACCCTCCTCAGGGCTGCCGACGACTCTATGGACGCCCAGAGCCGCAAGGCATTGGCATATCGCGTAGAGCAGCTTTTGGAGAGCCTCCTCCAGATAGCCAACTCACAAAAGGAGGGGAGGCACATTTTCGGCGGCACCGAGACCCAAACCACCCCGTACACCGCCTCCTACGAGGCTATAGAGGAATTCACTGCCACCTACAACACGGCCGTGCCCCTGGCCCATACCCAGATAGAACAGGGGTCTCTAACGGTTACGGACGGAAGCACCACCTACAGGGAGGGAGTGGATTACACTGTCGACTACGAGAAGGGCACCATAACTGTCCTCTCCTCCGGGAGCATGGCGGACGGAGCCGCTTACCAAGTGGATTACCGGACCCAGGGGATAAGCTCGGTCCGGGAGAACCCCGAGGGCATTTCGGGTAAGATATACAGGGCCGTAGGTGAGGGCCTCACCATGCAGGCGAACATAACAGGTCCTGAGGTCTTCGGAGGGGAACCGGATGCCTTCCAGGTCCTGATCCAGACCAGGGACCTGCTAGTGCGGGACGACGGGGGAGGCATAAGGGCCCTTATCATAAAGGTGGACATACTCTTAGGCCGGTTAGATAGCCATCTGGCGGACTTGGGGACCCGTATAGAGAGGATGGAGGCCACCAGACAGTTGCTGGATCGGGAACGCCTGAACGCCCAAGGCCTGTTGGACGCTATAGAGGGGACGGATATCGCCCAGGCCATCGTCGAACTTCAGCGACAAGAGGCGATCTATCGGGCGGCCCTGCAGCTCGGAAGCCGGGTCGTTCAGCCCAGCCTTGTGGACTTCTTAGAGCTATGAAGCTGTACACCCGACAGTTCGGTGAGCTGATGGTACCGCAGGAGAAGGTGATCCGGTTCGAAAGGGGGATCGTCGGGTTTCCCGATTACAAAAGGTTCTTCTTGGTGGATGCGGAGGACACCTCACCCTTCCTCTGGTTGGTCTGCTTAGACGAGCCGGAGTTTGGGCTGCCCCTCCTGCCCGGGGCCTTGATCGAAGGATACATAGAGGACCTTCGCCCGTACCTCGACGACGGAAATTGGGCCGTATATTTGGTGGTGACCCTGAGCGATAGCCCAGAACGCGCCACAGTCAATCTTAAGGGGCCCATATTGATAGATGTCCGACATTGTGTTGGAAGACAGGTGGTAGTGGACTCGGAGAACTTTCGGGTGGCCCATCCTCTATTTTCCGTAAGCGTTCAGCGGGCAGCCATTGACGGCTGAACGACTATGCTCATACTGACGAGAAAGCCAGGTGAAAGCATAATGATAGGCGATTCCATCAGGGTGATAGTCGTTGGGGTTGGCGGCCGTCAGGTTCGCTTGGGGATAGAGGCGCCGGGGCAGATAGGAGTGCATAGGGAGGAGGTGTACAAGAGGATTCAGGAGGAGAACAGAAAGGCCGCCCAGGGCGGCCCGGAGGTGCTGCGGCGGGTGGCGGAGATCTGGAGGCAGAAGCGATAAATAGGGGGTAGTTATGTCCGAAGACGAAAGGGTGTTGAAAGAGGCCAGGACGCGCCCGGATTCCTTCGAAGCTCAGGTCGAGGCCGTAGAGTGGTTAGTTGAGCACGGGCGATATGGAGAAGCCCTGCCGTTTCTGGAACGGGCCCTTAAGCTGGACAGCGACTTCGAACCCCTGTACTGGAACTATCGGGGGGTAATCGCCCTGCACGGAGATTCCGAGGACGAGGCCGAGGTTCACTTCCGAAAGGCCCTAGAACGGGATCCCGAGTTGATGCAGGCCCACTTCAACCTTGGGGTCTTCTACCAGATGAAGGGTCAGTATCCTCAGGCCTTGGAGCACTTCCGCCAGGTGGTGTTAGCCCAGCCCGATGACTTTGAAGCGTACAGTAAGCTCGGGGAATGTTGTGCAGTCCTCGGCATGGAGAAGGATGCGGAGGCCTTCTTCGCAAAGGCCTTGACGCTGCAGCCAGATTTCCTCGATGCCGAGGCCGGGATATTGTCGCTCTATTTGAAGCAGGGCCGATACGAAGAAACCGAGGAGCTCATCGGGGAGTTCCTGAAGTTGCACCCGGATGCGAGACCCTTCCACTTTATGATGGGGCTCTTGTTGGAGTACAGGGGTGCATACGAGGAGGCCCTCAAACACTTCTACCAGGTGGCTATATCCGACCCCTATGACGGGGATGCCTTCAAACACTTAGGCATATGTTGCGCCGAGCTGGGGATGTACGAACAGGCGGAGTCGTTCCTGGCCCAGGCAATCAAGCTCAACGTGGAGGACCCGGACGCAACCCTGAGGTTGGGGAAGCTGTACCTCTCCTGGGACAGGCCTGGGGATGCTGCCCTGGCCTTCAGAGAGTGGCTCAGGTTGAAGGTGGGTGACAGGGAGGTTATGGAGGGTCAGAAGGCCGAACTGAGTCTGGTGTACAACGCCTTAGCCGAGAGCTTGGAACGCTCAGGCGACGTGGAAGGTGCGAAGGAGGCCTTGGGCAGGTCGCTGGACTTGGTGCCGGACCAGCCTGCCGTGAGGGAGAAGTACGAACAGCTCTGTAGGCCGTTGGGCGAGAGGGTAAGCCTGGAGGTGGAGTAAGGAAGCGTTTTGCCCCCATCCCCCTTCTCCCCCAGTCGTCAATCTTCCTTAGTTCAAGGTCTAAGGGTAAGGATGAGTTACGAAGACCTGATAAAACAGGCCGAAGCTCTCCTGGACGAGGACCTCGAGGCGGCAATCGAACTGTACCGCATGGCAGCCCAGGAGAACCCCAACCGTGGCGAGGCATACTACGGCTTGGGTAGGGCATATGCGGCTTTGGGAAAAGTAAAGGAAGCCCAGGAGGCCTTTCGAAAGGCGGCGCGGAGGATGCCGTACGATCCGACCGCCTTCTACAACTGGGGGGCTATGGCTTTAAAGTCGGGGGAACTAAAAGAGGCACAGGAGGCCCTGCGCAGGGCGGTGGAGTTGAAGGCGGATTATCCCGAGGCTCTTTATGCCTTGGGGAGGGCGTACGAAGAGGACGGATGGCTTGTGGACGCCAGGCTCGCCCTCTTAAAGGCCCTCCAAGCGAGACCTGGATGGGAAAAGGCCCGGGAGGCCCTAAGCAGGGTGGAGTCCGAGCTCTCCCAACCCAGCGCGCTGAGCAGATATCGCCGGGTTTTGGTAGTGATGGACCAAGGCATCGGCAATATGGTGATGTTGACTCCTGC
This sequence comes from Candidatus Latescibacterota bacterium, assembly GCA_012962735.1. Taxonomy (GTDB): domain Bacteria; phylum Latescibacterota; class 4484-107; order B68-G9; family B68-G9; genus B68-G9. The sequence goes on along the minus strand of DTXA01000268.1, from coordinate 776 downwards.
CCTGAGGGCTTTAAAGGAGCTTCTTCCGGAGGCCCGGATCGCCGTGTTGGGGAGGAAACCCTCGGTGGAGGTGCTGGAGGGTTTTGGGGTAGAGGCCCTGACCGAGCCCGAGGAGGATGCCTCCTACGACATAGGTTTCCTGACCATCTGGTCGGCCGACTACGAGAGAGCTTTCGGGGGCAAGCTGAGGCAGCAGTGCGGGGAGAGGCTTTACAAAGTTCAGATGGACAACCCGGACCTGCACGAGTCGGAACACCATATGAAGATACCGAGGCTTATGGGCTACACTGGTCCGACGCCGGAGCCTTACTGTGTGGCCCGGGATGTAGAAGTTCCTTGGGGGGATAGGGAGAAGGTTGTAGCTTTGTCGGATACTGCATTAGACCATCCTGCATGGCAGAGGAAGCGTTGGCCTTATTTCAGGAAGCTGGCTTGGGAACTCGTGAGGAGGGGATACAAGGTGGCCCTTATAGGCGGGCCATCCGAGGCTGCCAGGTTCGACCTGGAGGGCTGGCCTGAGGTATATAACCTCTTAGGGAGATATGACATCTCTGGCACAGCAGGAGTCTTGAAGAAGTGCTGTTTATTCATCGGCAACGACAGTGGTCCTGGCCACATAGCTGGGGCTTTGGGGATACCCACTTTTGTACTTTTCGGTCCCACCCGCATTTCCAAGAACATCCCTTTGGGCCCTCGGGTGCGGGCGATCAGCAAGAACTTGCCCTGTTCTCCCTGTCAGTATACCCCAAGATGGGAGGCCTGTGGGGATTGGGCCT
>DTXA01000267.1 GCA_012962735.1 Candidatus Latescibacterota bacterium | reverse complement strand
TTCCTATCCGCCGCAAGGGCATACCCTCCCACCTATGTGGCCACGCCACCAAGCCCACCACTGGAAGGATATGCCCTTGCCGATCGTCACCTGATATCTCTCCTGATCTGTTTGGTCCTATGGACAGTAACTAAAAATAATACACTTTCCCATCTTTGTCAAGTGAAAAGTCCAGGCATAGCCCTCCCTTCACAGAACATTGAAGAGAAGGCAAAGTGCTTGCCAGAAAGGCGCAGGGGTGTTATCTTATGGCCGAGACGGTGGACCATCGGAGGGACCTATGGCGAAACTTTGGGAGAAGGGATACGAGCTGGACGAGGAGATGGAGGCCTTCACCGTGGAGGAGGACTACCTGTTGGACAGGAAGCTGGTGGAGGCCGACGTGTTGGGGAGCATAGCGCACGCTAAGATGCTCTCGGAGGCGGGGATTTTGACCGAAGGGGAGTTCCGAAGGCTCAAGGAAGGGCTGGTGGAAGTCCTGGAGCTCCACCGGAGGGGGGAGTTCGAGGTCCGTCGGGAGCAGGAGGACGTGCACACGGCCGTGGAGGAGTTTCTGACAGAGCGCTTAGGGGACGTGGGGAAGAAGCTCCATACAGCAAGGAGCCGAAACGACCAGGTACTGGTGGATATAAGGCTCTACACCCGGGACAGGCTGTTAGAGGTCATGGACGAGGTCCTGAATACGTCCGAGGTACTTTTGGCCTTCGCAAAGGCCCACAGGGATGTCCCCATGCCCGGTAGGACGCACACCCAGCGGGCGATGCCCTCTTCGGTGGCCCTATGGGCTGGGGCGTTCGCCGAGGCCCTCTTAGATGACCTGAGCTTGCTCTGGGCTGCTTACAGACTCAACGACCAGAACCCCTTGGGTTCGGCCGCCAGCTACGGGGTGCCCTTGCCCATAGACCGGGAGCGCACGGCGGAGCTTTTGGGCTTCAGGAGGGTGCAACACAACGTGCTCTACGCCAACAACAGCCGCGGGAAGGTAGAGGCGGTGGTGGTATTCGCCCTCTCCCAGGTGGGGGAGGACCTGGCCAAGCTCTCCAACGACCTGATCTGGTTCAGCACACCCGAGTTCGGGTACTTTACACTGCCGGAGGAGTACTGCCCGGGCTCCAGCATCATGCCTCAGAAGCGCAACCCTGGGCCTCTGGAGCTTGTGAGGGCTAAGTCTGCTCGGATCGCTGCCCGGGCCTTCCAGCTTCTTCTAATACTCCGCAACCTCCCCTCTGGGTATAACAGGGACCTCCAGGAGACCAAGGGGCCCCTGATGGAGGCCGTGGACACTGCGGTAGGGTGTCTTAGGGCGGTCCGCAAGATATTTGCGAACCTCGAGGTGGACAGAGAGGCGCTTGTGGCCTCCTTCAGTCCCGAGCTCTTCGCTGCCGACGAGGCGCTGCACCTTGCCGCTGAGGGCGTGCCCTTCAGAGAGGCGTATCGACGAGTGGCGGCCAGGCTGGGGGAGCTTGAGGCACGGGACCCTGTAGAGAGCATACACAGGAGGACCCACACAGGGGCGCCAGGGGACCCCGAGCTACTGGAGGTCCCGAGGAGGTGGCTTGAGAGGGAGAGGAGGCGGCTTGAGGGGGAGAGGAACCGGATGGCGGAGGTGAAGGAGCGGTTATTGGGGTTATAGGAGGATGAAGATGCCGGATATGTTGGTTTCCCTCGTACACCTGCCCCCCATAGCCCCCCTGTTGGAGAAGCTCCGGGGGGAGGGGGTTACTGTCCGCAGGCCGAACCCCTGGGAGCAGGCTGCCCTCAGAGAGTTCATAGAGACCCACTTCTCAAAGGGCTGGGTGGACGAGACCTCGGTGGCGTTCTCCCGCCAGCCGGTCACCTGTTTCGTGGCCCTGCACGGGGAGAAGATCGTGGGATTTGCTGCGTACGAGTGCACCCGGAGGGGGTACTTCGGGCCGACCGGAGTGGCGGAGGATTACAGGGGGAGAGGGATCGGGAAGGCCCTGCTTTTAGCCTGTCTGTATGGGCTTCAGGACCTGGGCTATACGTATGCCGTCATCGGGGGGGCCGGTCCGGTGGGGTTCTACAGGAAGGCGGTGGGGGCCATAGTGATCCCGATAGACGAGGGCCAGGGGATCTACGGGCTGGACGAGGACCCCAAGTTCCTCTCCACCTCACTGCCCAAAGTTCTCGCTCCCTTCGTGCTCCACGAGGATGAGGTCCCGATGGATAAGTACCCCGACCGCTGGAGCAAGGAGCTGATAGCCGGTCTCTGGGGCTTTTCCGTGGGCGTCGCCGTGTACACCGAGGCGGAGTTCGGGGAACCCCAGGTACACGAGGATCAGGAAGCCCTATACGTGGCCTCTGGCGTGGGGGAACTGCTGTTGGGGGAGGAGGTCCACCAGGTCCGGCCGGGCACCGCGGCCTACATCCCTCCGGGAACCGGACATTCCATACGCCGCACCGGACCAGATCCGGTCCGGGTGGTGTATGCACACGGAACACCGTAAGATGAAGAAAGGAGAGGAGATGCGGCTGGGATTGGTGACCTACAACCTGGCGAAGGACTGGGATATCCCGAAGACCCTCCAGATGTGTGAAAAGACGGGCTTCGAGGGCGTGGAGCTGCGCACCACACACGCCCACGGGGTCGAGGTGACGCTGGGGAAGGGGGAGAGGGAGCGGGTGAGGAAGCAGTTCGAGGACTCCCCGGTGGAGCTGGTGGGCCTGGGCAGCGCCTTCGAATACCACTCCCCGGATCCGGGTGAGGTGCGTAGGAACATCGAGGGCACCAAGGAGTACGTGGTACTGGCCCACGACGTGGGGGCCCCGGGCGTGAAGGTACGGCCCAATGGGTTCCCCCCTCCGGAGCTGGGCATCCCCAGGGAGAAGACTTTGGAGCAGATAGGCTCGGCCTTAAGGGAGTGCGGGGAGTTCGCTCAGAACTACGGCGTGCAGATAAGGCTGGAGGTTCACGGAAGGGAAACATGTAAGCTCCCGCATATCAAAAGGATGTTGGAAGTAGCCGACCACCCGAACGTTTTCGTGTGCTGGAACTCCAACCCCACCGACGTAGACGAGGCCACAGGCTCGGTCCGCCCTAACTTCGACCTGGTGCGGGACAGGATAGGTCTTGTGCACATCACCGAGCTCTGGCAGGAGGCGTACGGGGGGTATCCATACAAGGAGCTGTTCGGGTTGTTGAAGGATGTGGGGTATAAAGGCTTCTGCTGCACCGAGATCCCGGAGAGCCCGGAACCCGAACGCCTGATGCGGTACTACCGGGCCCTGTTCCTGGCATATTCACAGTAGATGTCCGTCCCTGTGCACTTCCTGCGCCCGGATCTGTTGCCCCTCACGGGCCTGGCCCTCCTCCCCCCACTGATCCACCTGCTCAACCGCAGGCGTCTGAAGCAGGTGTCGTTCTCCCATCTGGCCTTTCTCAAGGCCCTCCACCGGGACAGAATGCGGAAGATCCGGCTCCGAAGGTGGGTCCTGTTGCTCCTGCGCACCATAACTGTGGCACTGCTGGGCCTGGCCGCGGCCAGGCCTACCCTGAGGAGCGGTGGGGGCGTCGGGGGATACGCCCGTACCTCGGCGGTGCTCTTGGTGGATGTCTCTTGCAGCACTAGGCTGCGCACTGAACGGGGCAAGGTCATAGACTTGGAGAAGGACAGAGCCTCGGAGGTCTTGGGGACCTTGGGGGACGAGGACCGGGTTTGGGTGGTGCCTTTCGGGAACCGTCCACATCGTGTATATGGCCCTTCGAGCCCGGAGGAGGCCGGGGCTTATATTCGGTCCCTCTCACCTACCTACGAAGGCACGGACTTCCCCCAGGCTCTGAAGAAAGCCTTCGCCCTTCTGAAGGACGCGGAGGGGGCGAACAGGGAGGTGTACCTCATCGCAGACAACGCCCGGCACGGTTGGGCCTCCGAGGATACCATCCCGGAGGCCGAGGGGGTGGCGTTCTTCCTACTGCCAGTTTACCGGGGACACAGGGAGAATGCAGGAGTCGTGGGCATAACGGCCCTGGAGGAAATCCTTACGGTGGGGGAAAGGGCCGAGATGCAGGCGTACGTAAGCCGGTACGGGGGGGAGGGAGGGGAAGGAGTCCCGGTCGAGCTCTACTTAGAGGGAAGACGCAAGGTCTACGCCCTGGCCGAGCTTCCGGGCTCGGGGGAGGTCTCCGTGACGTTCTCGGTCCCCTTAGAGCGGCCGGGCGTGGTTTCGGGGTTCGTGGAGGTGGAGGAGGACAGGCTCCTGGAGGACGACCGCTGGTACTTCACCTTAAAGGTCGTGGATTCCGTGGACGTCCTTATCTGCGGTCCCTCCGATGAAGTCCGCATCCTCCGATACGCCCTTGCCCCCCCCGGGCCTCTCGCCACCCCGTTTCGGGTCTCGGAGGCGAGACCTGAGGACATAACCTGGAAGCGCCTCGAGGGTATGGAGGTCGTGCTCTTAGCAGACCTCCCAGGCCTTCCTTTTCAGGTCATCCGAGCCTTACGGGACTTCGTGGGTAGAGGAGGAGGGCTCGGGATATTCTTGGGGGAGAGGGCCGACCCACGAAGGTACAACAGGAAAGTCCTTCCGGTGCTGCTTCGGGGACGTTTAGGACCCTTAAAGGGCTCGCCCGGCGGGGAGGGTGGACAGTTTTCACCGGCCTCCTGGGACGAGGGGCTTGGGGACCTCCTGTCCGAGGGTTCGTTTCGGGTCTTCCTGTTCTATCCCTTCATTCCAGGGGAGGGTGTCAAACCGCTGATCCGGCTTTCGGACGGGTCGGTCGTCTTGGCCGAGTCCGGGGATGGGAAGGCTTTCCTGTGGAGCGGGGGGCTTGCGCCCGAGTGGGGGGATATATCTCTGAGGGGGGCCTTCGTGCCATTGGTCCACCGCCTGGTCAGGCGATCGGCGGGCGTGCGCAAGGCCACCACAGCCCTAACGGGGGAGGAAGTCTCCTTGGAGCTATCCAGAGCATCCAGGGGAGGGCCCTTGACCTTAGAGGGGCCGGAAGGGGAGCGGTTCACACTCTGGCCTGAGGGCCTGACCTTGAGGACTCCTCCCTTAGCTTCTCCTGGGATATGGAGGCTTTCGGACAGTAGGAGGACTGTAGCCCTCCTGCCGGTGAACGTCCCCCCACGGGAGAGGGACCTCAGACAGGTCCCCGGGGAGCAGGTGGCCCAGAGGTTCCGGGGGGCCCGCTATCGGACGGTCCCACCGGACGAATCTGTGTCCGCAGTCGTGAAGATGTTCAGATACGGCCGGGAGCTCGGGGGGCTTTTAGCCCTCTTGGCCATGTGCCTTCTGCTGACGGAGCTGGTCTTGGCCCGAGCTTCCCCGGAATCTATAGCCCCAAGAAGTTCTTCGCTTCGCTCAGATACTTTTTGGAGGCCCTAAGCTCTTCATCTGGTTTTTATTAGACCTAAAGAGGGCCCTCCTTAAAGTGAATCATTTCAAGGGGACCTGCGGAGCAGCCGGAGCGTCCCCCACAGGATCAGGAGAACTGGCCAGCCCTTGGCCAGGACCTCCCCGGGGCTCCAGGGGAGCATATAATAGTTGTCCACCAGGAATAACCCGCCTACCGAGACAAGCCCTACCCCGGCTGCCAGGGCCCATAGGCCCCGGACCCCCGCAATCAGGGAAACACCCCCGATTACCACCAGGGCGGGCCAGTAGGACCCGGCGCCCTTAGGGATGTACGAGTTGTTCCAGAGCAGGAGGTACAGGCCCGTTAGAGAGAAGAAAAGGCCTGGGAAGAGAGCCTTCCTCTGGGAGAGCAGGGCTCCGGCCCCGACGGCCACAAGTCCCAAAGGCCACCAGAACCGAAGTCCGGGCCTTAAGATGTTCAGGTTGTAAGCCAACAGGGCCGCCCCTACTCCGATGAGGGTCAGCCCCGAGGCATATCTGGCTCTCCGTCCCATCCCATCCCCTCTGCCGCTTCATGCTCCGGCCTGGGAAGCAGGACCCACAATAGTAGATAAGCCAGCACCCCTCCCCCGAAGGAGAGCAGGGTGCCCAAGACCCACAGCAGCCTCACTATATTCGGGTCCATCCCGATCTGTTTCCCTATGCCGCCGCATACCCCTGCCACCTTTCTGTCCTCAGAACGCCTCAATCGCACCTCCTTTCGCAGGAGCAGCGCCCCCAAAAGTACGAGAGCGGCTCCCCAGACGGCCCCCCATGCGACTGGGAAGGAGAAGGGGAACAGGCCGAAGTTGTGGGCCAAAAGGAAAACCCCCGCAGCTATCAGAACCCATCCCCCGACCTCCCTCCTCGGAGGCCCGATCGGTTCCTCCCTATTAAGAGGTAGCAAGATCACTGCTACCACGTATAGGAAGAGGGGCAAAGGGCCCAAGAAGAGGAGCGAGGCCACCCACCCTATGCGGACCCAGATGGGAGGGACCCCTAAATATCGGCCGATCCCGGCGCACACACCTCCTACGATACGATCCCTGCGCGAACGGCAGAGCTTCTTCATCGTCGTATCCCTATCTGGAACAATATCTTCGGAAGTTCAAAGAGGAGGCCTGGATGGCGCAGGAGGGCGAGCTGAAAGGCTTTGCCCAGAGTGCGGTCCTCGGGGGGGAGCTCGTTCATCCTGCGGGCTATATGGTTAAAGTCATCGTCGGAGAGCTTGTATATGGCCTCTTTGATCCTGTAAGCCATCCTGTGCACCCGGCCCAGCTCATCCTCCCATCTTTTCTCGTAATCCCTGAGCCTCCGTGCCGAGGTATCCCCGTCCAGCACGGCCTCCGCCGCAACCCTCCCAGCTATCCGGGCTGCCTTAAGGGCTGGGATTATCCCTCCTCCGTCGACGGGGTTCGCCTGGTGGGCCGCATCCCCCACCAGGAGCATTCCATCGGCCACCATCCTCCTCACCCCTCCCGAGCACGGCACCCCGCCTCCCGTGGCGCCGAGAACGTAAGCCGATGGGAAACGTTCCTCCACGAAGGCCTTCAAGTACTCCCACGGAGGGTGCTCCCTGGCGAACTCCCCTGATATCCCCAGCCCCACGTTGGCGACATCGTTTCCTTTGGGGAACACCCAGGCGTAGCCGCCGGGGGCCACCTCCCTTCCGAAGTACATATAGATGCGGTTCTGATCCAGGGATATTCCGCCCATCAGATATTGGGCGCAGGTTTCCATATCCTTAAGTTGACAGGTGGTCCTAAGGCCAGCCCACCTGCCCACCCTCGACTCCACCCCGTCCGCCCCGACCACCAACCTCGCCTGCACCTCCTCAGCGCATCCCCGGCGGTGTACCCGCACCCCAGCCACCTTTCCCCCTTCCACGATCGGCCCCACAGCGGACGCCCCGGTCCATATCTCAGCACCGGCATCTCCTGCCAGTCGGGCTATCTCCTTGTCGAAGCTCCTTCTGTCCAACACGTACCCGGCCATACCAGCGATGTTTATGTCCACCCGGGTGCCGTCGGGGGCGAAAAATGCGACCGCTTCTATCCGGTTCACGGCCCACTTGGGGTCGGGATCCAAGAACTCCCTCAACCCCTCTTCGTCCACCGCCTCGGCGCACCTGACCGGGACGCCGATTTCCGGGTCCCGCTCTAAAACAAGCACCCGGACGCCGGCCTCCGCGGCCACCTTGGCCGTATAACACCCGGCGGGTCCGCCGCCGACCACTACAACGTCGTAGAACTTCATACGAAAAACCTCTCGTCCCGAATCAGGTCCTTAGGATAAGCAAAAGGGGCTTCTCTGTCAAGCCTTTTGCGAACATCCGAGAAAATGCTTGCTTATAGGGGGGGAATGTTATATTTTTTTCTTCTCCATCGCTGAGACGGCAAAGACGAGCTTTAAGAAGAAAGACTTTATTCAAGAGGATGCAGACCCATGGTAGTGCGCTCGACATCGACTTTGACGGCCATGTTGATATTACTTGTTAGCTCCCAGAGTATAGCCTCCAAAGTGAAAACCTGGACGCAGACTTCAGTTGAGGACTTCAGCAGAGGGATTTTAAATAACGCTATAGTGAGAAACGCCTCGGGTGGGGAGATTGAGCTGCCCCATCCGATGAGGAAGGTAATTGAAGATCACAAAGATAACTCTATCCCCCGTTTCATCTCACGAGATAGTGAGGGCAACTATACACAGATATGGGGCTATAGGACGAAAGGGGTTTACATCCAACGATATGGTGCTGATGGGAATCCTCTGGGAGACCCTATCTTAGTGACCCGAACATACGTAATGAGTGTGCCGTTCGTGGCCACTCATCTCAACGGCAATTTTTTAGTCGTTTGGGCTGCCAGCGGTGATAATGAAATCCGGGGACGCCTCTATGACCCTCAGGGAGCTGTTATAACAGACCTAAGAGTCAACGACAGGTCAGGGGAATTCCGGAATAGTCCTACCGTATTTGTGAACAGCGACAGCGAGTTCTGGGTTCTATGGGAGGAATGGTTTTATGGCGAATACGGTCCCAAATATTCGGATATCTATGCCCAGCGCTATACCAGCCAAGGTCAGAGGATAGGGAACAATTTTGAAATTGACACTGGGGAGATAACCTCGTTCAAGCTCCAACCGGCTGTAGCTACCGATAGGGACGGGAATTTCGCTCTGGCATGGGTAGGGGGAGATGAGGCTTACTCCAACGCTAACGATGTTTTCGTCAGGCGGTTTAGCAAGGATGGCCAACCTCTTGGCCCTCCTATCAAGGTCAACGACGGCAGAACTCGGGATGATAACCTGATGGTGCCGGATGTCTGTTTCGGTGCGGATAGGAGTTTCTTGGTCGTTTGGACCGACAGCAAATCGAACGATGGGGCAAGTGTGGTAGGACAATACTATGACCCCGATGGCATCCCACGGGGTAGTAACTTCAAGATAGCGCAGAAACAGGAAAACGGGTTCTTCTGGCGTCCAGATGTCTTTACGGATGACCAAGGCCGTTTTTGGGTCACCTGGCACTATGTCTGGGCGAAGGAACCTGACATCTATGCCAACGCCTGGAAATACCTCCCCGTGACCTCCGGGACCTTTGTCTCTCGACCATTTGACACAGGCCCTGCCGGGACCGATTACCTAGAGATTCGCTGGTCGGGCAAGACACTCCCGGATACCACTTTCATTATGTTTAAGATACGAAGCACTTCCTCCTTGGAAGAGCTAAGGCAGGCTGCCTGGTATGGCCCCAGCGATACATCCGGATATTACACCGATCCTTCAGGTGGACAGATCAATCCTATCCATGACGGCGATAGGTACGTCCAGTTAAAGGCATTTCTCTCCAGCTCGGCCGAAGGCTGGACACCGGTGCTGGAAGAGGTCAGCATCTCCTATGTCTCGGCGGATTCTACGCCGCCGACGGCTCCCCTCGGCTTAGTGGCGACGCCCGGGCACTCAGAGATCACCCTCAAATGGCAACCCAACGCAGAGGATGATCTAATGATGTATAGGATTTATAGGGGTCTGAGGAGCGGCATTTACGATTCCACCTGGACGAAGGAGACACCGTCTGGAGAGACGAACTTTACAGATACCTCTGCGGTGACGGGGACGACCTATTACTATGTAGTGACCGCTGTAGATTCAGCCCTCAACGAAAGCCGACCCTCCGAGGAGGCCTCGGCACAGCCATACGGGGTAAACCTATATGTGGATGACGATGGCTTGGCCACGGGGGACGGCACCTTTGCTAATCCTTTTATCCACATCCAGGATGCCATCGACGCTGCCGTCTATGGAGACACGGTCCGTGTAGCAGCCGGGGTTTACAGAGAAAGCATCGTGATGAAGCCAGGTGTAGTGATCTTGGGCGCAGGAGCGGAGGTCTGCGAGATTATCTCTGCGGACTCGTCGCCGACAGTTGTCGCCGCAGATGGCGTTATCAGTGGATTCTCCATCCGCCTCGCCAATCCCGAAGGTGTCACCATCCGAAGTATATGGTCCTCTCCTGTCATCACCGACAACATCATCACCGGTGGAGGGATCTGGTGTTCCGGAGGTTTCCCGATCATTTCCAAAAACATAATAAGCGATGCAGAATGTGGAATTATCTACAGAAGCTACAGAGATGGGGTTGTATATGTTTCTAACAATATCATCTTTGATGTGAATATGGGTATCAAGGTAGAATACACAGAACGGGCGTGGATGATTAACAACATCTTGTACTTAGATGAAGATGCGAGATCTGGAGCCTTACGTGCTTCTATGAGCTCTATCTACTTGGCTAATAATATCATCGTTCACAAAGGGCCTCAGGGTTATGGAATTTGGGTGGACGACGGAGGCCATTTTGAAATGCCGTACAGCGGGGACGTATGGACAAAAATACTGTATAACAACATATGGACAAAGGGAAAAGATATCGTCGGCTGTGGACCTACGGAGGGGAACATCTCTGCCGATCCTCTGTTCGTAAACCCCAACAGAGGGGATTTCCGCCTTCGGCCCGATTCTCCCTGCCGGGACGCGGGAGACCCCGATCCACGCTACGACGATATCGACGGCACGAGGAACGATATGGGCGCTTATGGCGGCCCAGATCCCATCCGATTGGGCATCCATCACCCGGGGGTGAGCCTTAAGATCCCTTCTGTCTCCGCCTTCCCGGGCGACACCATCTCGGTCCCGGTGGAACTTGACAACGCCGCTGGACTCGCCGAGGCCTCTGTGGAGGTCCATTTCGACCCGGATTGGCTTTTCCCTCTGTACGCAAAGACCACAAAATTGACATCGGAGTTTTCGTTGAAGTACGATGTCCCCTCTCCCGGGACCATATCCTTTTCCCTAAGCTGCCCGACCGAACTGCTGGAGGGCTCCGGACCTATCGCCGAAATTTTCTTCGTCGCCGATCCATCAGCTTGCTGCGAGGAAACAGGACCTTTGGAGCCTCGCAAGATCCGGCTTTTCGACGGAGCCGGGTCCCGGATTGTGGTGAGGAGCGTGACCGACGGCGTCTTCGTGATCCGTCCCAGAAGTTCCTCGGAGAGGCTGATCTATGTGGATCAGAACGCGGTCGGAGAGGGGGATGGGAGTTGGGCACGACCTTTCGGTACCATCGGGGAGGGTCTGGCTGCTGCCGATCGGGGCGATACAGTGTTGGTGGCAGCCGGGGTCTACAGGGAGAGGATAAGGATGAAAAGCGGAGTGACCCTCAAAGGCAGCGGGGCCTTAACGACGAGAATAGAGATGAAAAACGACCCTCGGGAGAACCTGCCGGCGATCAGCCTCGATAAAGTCTCGGATTGTACCATCACGGGATTTGAGCTCGTGCTGGAGTCGGACCTTCTAGCACCTGCCATCGAATGCATATCTTCCTCCCCTTTGATCAAAAGGAACAAGATCACCATCCTAGGACCAGGGGTAGCCATCAGGTGTCGGGACTCTTCGGATGCGAGGATAGAGGATAACCTGATAGATGCCGAAACCGGACTGGCCGGCGGCATAAGCTGTGAGTCTTCCGATCCAATTATTACCAGAAATAGAATTAGGGTGGGAGACGGGGCGGCGATCATTTGCGGTTCAGGCAGTCCTCTGGTTAGAAATAACGATATTCGGGTGAACGGGCTCGGTTGTGCGGCTTGGTGTGTAGAGGCATCTCGACCCATCTTCGCCAACAATCTGATCAGAAGCCCTAAGGGGAAGGGCCAGGGGATAGTCGGGAGGTCGTCCTCCTATTTGACGGTATTAAATAACGTGATAATGGGAACTTTAGTGGGAATTCACCTGTGGCCGGGCAGTTCGGCTTCGGTAAGGAACAATATCATCTTAGATAACAGAGGTCCGGGTAGAAATGGAAGCGGGATATATGTCGATGAAGGAGCCTCTTGCGAACTATTTTATAACAACTTCTGGGATAACGATACAGATTGCTTCAGAGTAGAGGGTGGGGAGGGGAATCTGAGGGCCGATCCTCTGTTCGTAGACCCGGGGGTGGGGGATTTCCGCTTGAAGGAGGGTTCCCCTTGCGTTGACGCAGGCGATCCGGATCCAAAGTACAACGACCCCGACGGCTCAAGGAATGACATGGGGATATACGGCGGACCATACGCCGATGCCTTTGGGAGGTTCATACTTCCGGCAAAGATCAGCCTTCCGGATACATCGGCTCCTCCCGGGGATACGCTGTCCATACCGGTGGAGATCATCGACGCCCCGGGGATCGCCGAGGTTCGGATGGTGCTCACCTATCCCCCGGAGAGCTTTTCGGTCTTAGATGTGCGGACCACCGAAACCTCTCGGGCTTTCTCCCTGACCACAGAAGCTCCGACGGAGGGCGAGGTCCGGATCTCAATGTCCAGTCCTGCAGGGGTTGTCAGAGGCACTGAGCCCCTTTTGGACATAACCCTCGTCGTGGACGCATCCGCAGAGATGGGCTCGGAAGGAGAGATAGCGTTTAAGGAGGTGGTCCTTTTGGACGACCTTGCAGGCGAGGTCTCGGTGTCGGATAGGTCCCCGGGGAAGATCAGGATCGTCCCTCCTGCGGCTGTGGAATGGGATGGGGGTGCGGCCGTGCCCTCCGATTTTGCCCTCTCCCAGAACTATCCTAACCCATTCAACCTCTCCACCACTATCCCCTTCTCCTGTCCGGAAGCAAAGGTAAATTTGGTGATCTACGATCTGCTGGGGCGAAAGGTCAGGACTTTGGTAAATGGAAAGCTCGAAGGTGGGAAGGATTATAGGGTAACGTGGGATGGCAGGGACGAGCTCGGCAGGGAGGTATCCAGTGGAATTTACCTTTACAGGATAGACATAGATGAGGGGAAGTGGGTAAAAACGAAAAAAATGGTGCTGATTAGATGAAATGGAGGAAGCTATGAAAGAAGTGATCCGGATGTGGGGCAACACGAAGATGTGCGCGCTTACGGCTTTAACAGCGGCAGTTTATGCAGCCGTCCTCATACCCTTCAAGCCCATCCCCATAATACCGGGCTTTACCGAGTTTAGGCCCGCGAACGTGCTACCGATCGTCTGTTCATTGCTCTTCGGGCCTGCTGCCGCATGGGGTGCGGCGTTCGGGAACATCATAGGAGATCTGTTCGGGACTCTGGGACCTGGGAGCCTTTTCGGGTTCGTGGGGAATTTCCTATACGGGCTCCTGCCCTATAAGCTCTGGAGGGCCTTGGGACGTGGGGATGCCTCCCCGCGCTCGGGCAGGGGCTTCGCCCTTTTAGCTCTAATATGTTGGACCGCGAGTGCGGTATGCAGCGTCACGATAGGATGGGGTGTGGACATACTTGGGTTCGTGCCCTTTGCGACTTTGGGAAACATTATATGGACGAATAACTTTTTGGTTTCCATTGTGCTCGGCCCTGTACTCCTGCGGTTGCTCCACGGCAGGGCGGAAAAGTGGGGGCTCCTTTACACCCACATCATGGAAGAGACCTCCGAAAGGCCTGAGACGTGGGTCGTGGGCTTGGTCCTCCTGCTCGTGGGGGCTGTAGGAGGGCTGGTCCTGGGGAACGCCATATCCTTAGGAGTATATAAAACTCTGCCGTTCGCTGCCGGGTTCGGAAAGGGTGTTACAGGGGGGCTCGGGATAGGATTGGGGCTTACCCCCTTTATAGCTTTAATCTTGATCGGGACGGTCCTGCTGTGAAAGGGAAACCTGCTATCTGCCTGAAGGAGGTTTGGTTCAGGTACAGAGGTTTCGAAACCCCGGCCCTCAGGGGTGTGGAATACGGGCAGGAAGCCGGGGAGTTCGCAGTTTTGGCGGGGAGGTCTGGGGCCGGCAAGTCCACTTTATGTAAGGCGATCATGGGGATAGTCCCCACACTCCAGAGGGGGGAGATGAGGGGGGAAGTTTATGTCCTGGGAAGGGGGATAGCCGGCTTCAGGCCGTTTTCGGTATCCCGTTGGGTGGGTCTAGTCTTCCAGGACTTCGAGGCGCAGCTCTTCTCCACATCTGTGGAGCTTGAGGTGGCGTTCGGCCCGGAGAACCTGGGCCTGCCAAGGGAAGAGGTGGGAAGGAGGGTGAGGGAAAGCCTCGAGGCTGTGGGGCTTGAGGGGTTCGAGAGGAGGGAGCCGTGGACGCTCTCGGGAGGGGAGAAGCAGAGGCTTGCGATAGCGTCCGTCTTGGCTATGGGACCTCCGGTGCTTGTGCTGGACGAGCCCACCACGGACATAGACCCCTTGGGAAGGGACGATGTGCACATGGCCGTAAGGGAGCTGAGGGAAAGGGGGCACACTGTGCTTTTGGTGGAACACGACGTTGGAGAGGTGGAGGACGCGGACTCCCTCGCCCTCATGTCCGAAGGCAAGATAGTATGGAAGGGAAAGATGGGGGAAGCCGCTCCCGAGCTTCTGACTTCCTGTGGTGTCAGACCCCCCGAGGCCTGGGCCCTCGCCTCCTCCTTAGGCATACCCCCCGCAGAACCGGATAAGATGGCATCGGATATAGAGCGCCTTCTAGGCTCTAAGGTGGAGAGAGTCCGGAAGAGATGGGAGGCGAGGAGAGATACAGACAACGAGGTCCATGGGGAGGTCCTTTTGGAGATGGAGGACGTCCGGTACTCCTATCCTTCCTCGGGCGGGGAGGCGCTAAGGGGGATATCCTTCGAGGTGCGGAGGGGGGAGTTCTCGGCTGTCCTTGGACCGAACGGCTCTGGGAAAAGCACCTTGGCCAAGCTTATGGCCGGGCTTCTGAAGCCCTCCTCCGGGAGGGTGCGCTTCCGGGGCGGTCCGGTACGTCCCGGGGAGGTGGGGTACGTTTTTCAAAACCCGGACCAGCAGCTTTTCGCTCCCACCGTGTGGGATGAGGTGGCGTTCGGACCGAAAAGCCAGGGCCTTTCAGAGGAAGCCCTGGAGGAGGCCGTAGGGGAGGCCCTCGAGGCTGTGGGGCTTTCGACATATGGAGGGAGGGACCCCTTTTCCTTGACCAGGGGAGAGCGCCAGCGGATCGCCGTGGCCTCGGTATTGGCCTGTTCCCCCGAGGTCTTGATCTTGGACGAGCCCACCACTGGCCTGGACTACGAGGAACAGAAAAGGATGATGGCTTTCTTGGAAAAATGGAACCTCCGGGGAGGGACGGTCGTGCTCATCACCCATTCCATGTGGGTGGCCGCAAGGTACGCTCGCAGGTGTATCGTCCTTAGGGAAGGAGAGGTCGTCGCAGACGGGCCGACCCGGGAGGTGTTCCGTAGGAAAGAGCTTCTGAGGTCCGCCCACCTCAAGCCTCCTTTCGTCACCCAATTGGGCGACCGGCTGGGGATGCCCTTCCTTTCAGTAGAGGAGGCATTGAGGGCTTTCAAGGGGGATGTATATGCTCCTATACCAGGATAAGCACTCCTTCCTCCACAGGTTGCATCCATCGGCCAAGATCGCAGGGCTTATCTTAGCCTTCTGTCACCCTTTGCTCTCCTCGGACCCGCTGTACCTCTCGGGGTCTCTGTGTCTGGCATTGGCTGTCGGGGCTTTTGGCAAATGTCTTAGAAATTACCTGAAGATGCGCAAGTTCCTGATCCCCCTCTTCACGGCGAGCGTGCTCCTCTGGGCCCTTTTTCGGAAGGGAGGGGAGCCGATCTTCGCCTTAGATCTCCTGGGCGTCTCCTCCGAGTCCCTTATGTACGGCTTAGCTATGGGACTACGGATCACGAGCCTGTTGCTCTTCGGGGTGGTCTTCCTGTCCACCACAAGGATAGAGGAGATTATGGCGGGGCTCGAGGCGATGGGGGTGCCTTTCAAGGTGGGGTTCGTGCTGTCGCTGTCCGTGCGGCTCCTGCCCACCTTCACATCTACGGGCTCGGAGATCGTGCAGGCTCAGCGGGCCAGGGGACACGATCCCTTCTCCGGTGGCCCCCTTACGAGGCTCAGGAAATCGGTGCCCCTTATAGCTCCGATATTGCTTTATGCCGTCCGCAAGACGGATCAGCTTTCTATAGCCTTGGAGGCCAGAGGATTCGGAAGTTCGGATAGACGTCCATATCTGCAGTATCGCTTCGGGCTCGGGGATGGGCTCGCTTTGGGGGTCTTAGTGGCCCTGTTGATAATATCCTGGAGGATGCGACCTTGATGGCTCTGTTGTCGGCTTTAACACTTGCATGTTCCGAGGATTCGCTGGTGTGCCACCGGGCGTCCTCTCCGATCGTGGTGGACGGCAGGCTCCAGGAGCCCGCATGGGAGGAGGCCTCGAAGGTGTCCCTGAAAGGCCCCGGGCTTCCGGCCCATGTAAGGTTGCTCTGGGACGAGACCTATTGGTATTTGGCCTTCGCCGTTGAGGACACGGATGTATGGGCGACAAGCCTCAAGGAGCTTCCCGAGGTTTTATCGGGGGACTGCGTCGGGGTCTTGGTGGAGGGCATCGCAGTGTATCTGAGTCCTATGAACGTGGTCGCCGACTTCAAAGTACACGAAGGGAGACGCCTTTTCGGTTGGAACCTCCCTGGGTTCCTCAGCGCGACCGAGATATCCGGGACCTTGAACTTCCCGGATCGGGATTCTGTATGGACGGCGGAGATCGCTCTACCCTGGGCCGAACTCGGGGGTCCCCCGGAGCTGGGGGAGGTTAAGAAGGTCAGGCTCATACGTATGGACGACGGGAAAAAGCAGGTCTGGCCATCTAAGGATCAGTTCGGGAAGGTAGTATGGGGATGAAAAAGGAAGTTAAAAAGGCATCGTCGTATATGAATCCTCCCATAAAGTCCACAAGCAAGCGCATCGAGGTTGGAAAGAAATCGAAGAAGTTATAACTGAAGGCATTTTTCTAAGACATCCGAGTTATCTTGGCCTAATTCTGATGTACCTCGGATTCGCACTCTGGTGGAGAACTGTCTGGATCTCGGCCATAGCCATCTTCTTCGCTATTCTCACGATCCTCACAGCGATCAGAAAAGGGGGAGAGAATATATGAAGCAGGTGCAGTGGAGGTTTATACCGGGGATGTTTTAAAAGTGAGGAGGTAAGATGCGGAGCTTCCAAGGGGGAGTCCATCCCCCCTACAACAAAATCACCCAAGACCGCCCCATAGAGCGGGTGAAGCCCCCCGATAGGCTCGTGATTCCCCTCGTCCAGCACACAGGGGCTCTATGTAAGCCTTTGGTGGAGAAAGGACAGGAGGTGGAGCGAGGTCAAAAGATTGGGAAGGCGGAGGCTTTCATCTCGGCCCCGGTGCACACCCCCATCTCCGGGGTAGTGAAGGAGATAGCTTCCCATCCGCATCCCGTGGTGGGGGAGGCGATGGCGGTGGTGGTGGAGGGAGGAGAAGAGGAATCAGAGGATTGGCCCCGGGGGGAATTGGACCCCGAGTACATCTCGCCCAAGGAGATACGCAGCCGGGTGCGGGAGGCTGGGATTGTAGGGTTGGGAGGTGCAGCTTTCCCCACGGCCGTCAAGCTCTCGCCGCCCGAGGACAAACCTATAGACACCGTGATACTCAACGGGTGCGAGTGCGAGCCCTACCTTACGGCCGACCACAGGATCATGCTGGAACGGCCGGAGGACTGCATCTTGGGGCTTATACTCGTGCTGAGGGCCGTGGGGGCGGAAAGGGGCATAATAGGCGTAGAGGCCAACAAGCCCGACGCCATAGAGGCCCTCAGAAAGGCAGCGGACGGTAAGGTAGAGGTGGTACCCCTTAAGGTGAAGTACCCCCAGGGAGCCGAGAAGATGCTTATTAAGGCCCTGCTGGACAGGGAG
This sequence comes from Candidatus Latescibacterota bacterium, assembly GCA_012962735.1. Taxonomy (GTDB): domain Bacteria; phylum Latescibacterota; class 4484-107; order B68-G9; family B68-G9; genus B68-G9. The sequence continues at coordinate 3,877 of DTXA01000267.1, read as the reverse complement.
GTTCCGTCCGGCGGGCTTCCGATGGACGTGGGGGTGGTGGTGCAGAACGTGGGAACCGCCGTGGCCATAACCGAAGCGGTGCGGGACGGGAAGCCCCTCATAGAGCGGGTGGTCACGGTGACGGGAGAAGTAAGGAGGCCCGGCAACTATCTCGTGCCTATCGGCACACCTTTTTCCTGGGTTTTGGAGGCAGCAGGAGGGCTTTCCGAGAGTGCCTCCCGTGTCGTGATGGGTGGGCCTATGATGGGGATAGCTCAGCGCACCTTGGATGTTCCCGTGGTCAAGGGGACCTCCGGGATCTTGGCCCTGGCGGAAGATATCCCTCCGGAGGAGGGGACCTGCATCCGTTGCGCCAGGTGCGTGGACCACTGCCCTATGGGGCTTATGCCCACGCTCTTCGTGAAGCTCGCAAAAGGGGAGCGGTGGGACCTGCTTAGAGATGCTCATATAATGGACTGCATAGAGTGCGGGAGCTGCGCCTTCGTGTGTCCAGCGCGCATATCTATAGTCCACTACGCGAAGCTGGGGAAGCTCAGGGTACGTTTACTTAGGTGAAAGGAAGGGAGATGGCGGAACGGCTGATAGTAGCGGTATCTCCCCATGTGCGGGGGAAGTTGGACACGCCTAAGGTCATGCGAGGGGTGCTCATAGCCCTCATCCCGGGACTTGCCGCCGGGATATGGTTCTTCCGGTGGCACGCTCTGGTCCTTTTAATCTCGTGTCTTGCCGGAACCCTGTCCGCCGAAGCCATGGCCTGTGCGCTCCGGAGGAGGCCCTCTACCCTCCGGGACAGCTCGGCGGCCGTAACAGGGGTCCTTTTGGCCATGGTTTTGCCCCCGACCCTGCCTCCTTGGGCTGCCTTCTTAGGGGGCATCGTGGCCATCGCCGTGGGGAAGCAAGTGTTCGGGGGCTTGGGGTGCAACGTCTTCAACCCGGCCTTGGTAGGCAGGGCGTTCCTTATGGCCGCCCTCCCCGTATGGCTGACCACATGGGTCGCACCGGGACCCGAGGCGATCACTACGGCCACACCTTTGGCCCTTATGAAGTTCGACCACACCCCAACTCCCCTTTGGGACCTGCTGATAGGGAAGGTAGGAGGATGTATGGGGGAGACTTCGGCGTTGGCCCTGTCGGTCGGGGGGATCTTTTTGGTTCTGAAGGGCTACGCCGACTGGAGGGTGCCGGTCGGGTACTTAGGCACTGTAGCGGCCTTGGGGGCTATCCCCTGGACCCTCCGGCCGGAGGTCTATCCATCGCCGCTTTTCCACCTCCTCTCCGGCGGGCTGATGTTGGGGGCGTGGTTTATGGCGACAGACCCTGTGACCACACCGGTGACCAAGAAGGGGAGGTATCTGTTCGGGATGGGGGCAGGTGCCTTGGTCGTGCTCATAAGGCTGTGGGGAGGGTTGCCGGAAGGGGTTATGTACTCCATCTTGCTTATGAATGCGGTGACACCCTTGATAGACAGGTACACAATGCCAGTTCCCTTCGGGGGGAAGCGATGAGTGTGTACGCTAGGATGATGCTGGTGCTCACTGCCGTGGGGTTGTTCTCTGGGCTCTCGCTGGTTTATATGGCCCGTTATGCAGAGCCCCACATCGCCCGACACAAGCAGGAGGCCATCCGGGAGGCGATAGAACGGGTCCTCCCCGGCGTCGCCCGGGTGGAGGAGGTTCAGAGGGGAGAGTTGGTCCTGTATCGGGGCACGGACGCCTCGGGGAAGCCCGTAGGGTACGCGTTCATAACCCAAGGCCCTGGATACCAGGGGACTATCCAGTTGATGGTCGGAGTCTCCCCGGACCTGACGAAGCTTACGGGGATGGAGGTGTTGGAGTCGGTGGAGACCCCGGGGCTGGGTGCCCGGATCACAGAGCTGGAGTTCAGGGAGCAGTTTCAGGGCCTCAAGGCCTCTCCGGGGATAGGTTACGTCAAGGCCGGTCGAAAGCCTGCCCCCAGCGAGATTACAGCGATCACCGGGGCGACCATATCCTCCCGGTCCGTGGTGGACATAGTCAACCGGGGGTTAGAGGAGGTACGCAGGATAATAAAGGCCGGACGCCTGGACTGTAAGACCGAAGCCACACCTTAGGGAAGGAGGGGGGAAGTGAACTGGACACCTTGGTATCAGGAGTACCTCAAGGGCCTGTGGCGGGAGAACCCCATATTTCGGATGCTCTTGGGGATGTGTCCTACTCTGGCCGTCACCACGTCGGCCATAAACGGCCTCTCCATGGGCCTGGCCACTACTTTCGTGCTGACGTCTACCAGCTTCGTGGTATCCATAATACGCAGGCTCGTGCCGACACAGGTGCGCATCGCCACATTTACCATGATCATCGCCACCTTCGTGACCGTGGCGGACCTCTTCCTCAAGGCTAAGTTCCCGCCCATAAGCAAGGCCTTAGGGCCCTATGTGCCCCTTATAGTGGTCAACTGCTTTATCCTCGGGCGGCAGGAGGTGTTCGCATCCAAGAACCCCTTAGGCAGGTCCCTGTTGGACGCCTTGGGGGTGGGGACCGGGTTCATCTTAGCCCTGACCCTGCTTGGGAGCATAAGGGAGCTTCTGGGAGCCGGAAGACTCTTCGGCCTCGAGGTCATCCCCGGCTGGCACCCCTGGGTGGTGATGATACTGCCTGCGGGGGCGTTCCTGACCTTGGGGTTTTTAGTGGCGTCGATGAACTTAATAGAGGAAAGGACGGGCAAGCAGGGATAGGACGTCATTTCTGGGGCATCGGAAAGGGGGAAAAATGGAGCTTTTCCTCATCTTCATAGCGGCGGTGCTGACCAACAACTTCGTGCTCACATACTTTTTGGGGATCTGCCCCTTCCTCGGGGTCTCCTCGCGGATGGAGACGGCCGTCGGGATGGGCCTTGCGGTCATATTCGTGATGACCCTCACAGCCACCGTCACATGGCTGATCTACCACCATATCTTGGTCAGGTTCGGCCTGCCTTTTTTAGAGTACGTGGCCTTCATATTAGTCATAGCTTCCTTAGTGCAGATCGTGGAGATGTTCCTGCGCAAGACGAGCCCTGAGCTGTACCGGGCCTTGGGGATCTACCTGCCTCTGATCACCACGAACTGCTCAATACTCGGCCTGGCGCTGTTTATGGTCCTCAGAGAGTATAACTTTGTAGAAGGAATAGTGTTCGGATTCGGCGCAGGGGTGGGCTTCACCCTTGTGTTGGCGATAATGGCTGGGATCAGGGAAGAACTGGCCTTCGCGGACGTCCCCCGGGCCTTCAGAGGAACCCCGATCACCCTGGTCACGGCCGGAATATTAGCTTTAGCGTTTATGGGGTTTTCAGGGCTGATAAGGGTATGATGGTTCAAGGTTCGATGGTTCGAGGTTAGGAAGGGAATTCCTTTGACATCGGCCCTAGGACATATTCTACGAGGAGGGGATATGAGCCCGATATTGATCTCCGCTCTTAGTATGGGACTTTTGGCCTTAGCGTTCGCCATGGTGTTGGTCTTAGCCGACCGGAGGCTCAGGGTCCAGGAGGACCCACGGGTGGAGGCGGTGTTGGAGGCCCTTCCGAGTGCGAACTGCGGGGCCTGTGGGTTTGCGAGCTGCCGTGATATGGCCGAACGTATGATCAAGGGAGATGTAGAGCCCGGGGCCTGTCCCGTGGGCGGCATGGAGGCGGCACGTCGCATAGCGGAGATATTGGGAGCCGGGGAGGTGGAGGTTGTGGAGAAAGTAGCAGTGGTCCACTGTGGGGCCACTCCCGACCAGAAGATCCGGGCGGCCGAATACCGAGGCGTGCGCACGTGTGCGGCTGCTGGCCTCTTGGGAGGTGAGTACGCCTGCCGGTACGGATGCTTAGGGTACGGGGACTGCGTGCGGGTCTGCCCCTTCGGTGCTATAACTAT
>DTXA01000266.1 GCA_012962735.1 Candidatus Latescibacterota bacterium | reverse complement strand
GAGATAGAACTCAGTGTCCTGGCAAGGGAATGTCTCAATCAGCGTATTGGGGAAGATATGTCTCCCTTTGGGAGCGCAATAGTGAGCTTGTGAAGGTCGATTGGAGATTCATAACCCAGAATGCTCGGAGGATATAAGCGTCTGTATCCTATCTTAAAAAATCACGATTGACAAAGCATTACCGCCTCCTTTTCCTCATGGTCGCCGAAGAACACCACCTCCTCACCCCCCATTCGCCACCGGGAGCGACTTCCCCGGCGAGACCTTCCGGGTGTTGAAGGAAAAAGGGGGGCGGGAAGTTCGGCGAATACCGAACGAGGTGGTTGGTGTTGGAGATGTGGGGGATAACTGACTGAGAAAGGGTGTTGACCATGTTTCGTCAGGTATCGTTACCTTGCGAAGTGCTGGGACGCCTGTTCCTGCACAGTATGCCCGGACGAAACGAGCCTTTCGAGGACGCTCAGGAAGAGATAGAACGGCAGGGCATCACCCGCGTCGTCTGTTTGACCCCGCGGGAGGAGATTCGTTCCAAGTCCCCTTCTTATTACTCCGCCCTTGAGAGCGACTCACTCCCCTGGACTCACACCGAGTTCCCCATTCCCAATTACGGCGTTCCCCAGGATGAGGAGGCTTTTCTGAACCTCATCCGTTCCATCGCCCATCACTTGCGGAAAGGTGAACGGGTTCTCATCCATTGTGGCGCTGGCTACGGTCGCACTGGCATGGTAGCTATCTGTGTCCTTATGGCCCTGGGTTTGGGAAAGGACGAGGCAGAGGAGAGGGTGAAAAGCGCCAATTCAAGCCCCGAAACCCAGGAGCAATAGGAATGGGTCGAAATGGTCTCGGAGCACCTGTCGAAAGAGAGATAGCGAACTTCGCTTCCTTCCAGGCGGTGGCAGGAAAGCTGTGCGGAAGCCAGCAGTTCCTCATTTGGGCTCCTTGACTGCAATCACTCCACCCACCATCCACCACTCCCCATTCGCCGCTCGCCATTTACTCTGCCCCCCGTCATTCAAGAGGAACCTCTCCTTTTGAGGTGCCCGGGAAAGGCTCCACAGAAGCACTAAGGTCGGCAGCATCTCCCCTCTTGACAAACTGGGGGTTCTCTGGTATCTTGGCCCACAGGGTAGAAGTTTCCGTACAGTCAGAACAGGTGAAGGGGGAAGTTATGGCCAGGAAGGTCATAAGGGTAGGGGACCCCAAAAGCGACGGGGACTATATCCTTTATGGGTTCAGCGCGGGACGGTCCCAGGAGCGCCCTCCCTTCAGGCTCGGAAATGTGCTGACGGCCGTCCGCCTGCCGCTGATCCCCGACAGGGAGAACCGCATAACCTGGAGGATCAAGGCTCCCGTTCCACAGAGGATTCACTTTAGAGTCGGAAGGGAGGAGCTACACTGCGCTTCGCTGCCGGAACCGGGCCGATGGAAGACCGTATCGTTCGCCGTGTCACCAGAGCAGTCCCACGGCTGGACCGAAGTGCAGCTCTTGTGCGAGAGCTTCGTCCTGCAATCCCGCACCGAGTCGTGCTTTGCCCTCTCCGAGATCGTCATAGAGTCCGACGGGGACGACCTTCCCGAGCCCGAAAGGCCGAAGGTGGAGCTTTCAGGCCTCAGGCTCGTCTTCGGTGACCTCCACATCCATACATGCCTCTCCTGGTGCGGGAGGGAGAGGAACGGGACTCCAGAGGAGAACCTCGGGTTCGCAAGGGATGTGAGGGGGCACGACTTCGCAGCAGTTACCGACCATGCAGAGCATCTGGTCAAGGACGGGACATGGGAGGGGCTGTGCAGGGTCCTCGACGATTTCAACGAGGAGGGAAGGTTCGTAACGATCCCTGCGTACGAGTGGACTTCCGACCTATACGGCCACAGGAACGTGTACCTTGCCGAGCCGTACGGTGAGATATTCCACTGCATGGACCCGGCTTCGTCCTCTCCCCCGAAACTCTGGGCGAGCCTCGAGGAGGCCGGCCAGGATGCGATAACTGTCCCCCACCATCCAATCCGGAGGGAGTTCCCCATAAGGTGGGACGAGCACGAGCCCAAGTGGCAGCCCGTGGTCGAGATGTGCTCTGTCTGGGGTTCGTCCGAACATTACGGCAACGAGCTACAGGAGCTTGCCTACAGTGAGCCTGGAACTTCTGTAAGGGACGCTCTTACTAAGGGCTTAAGGTTGGGCTTCGTGGGGGGAAGCGACGGGCACGGGAGGGTCCCCGGGACCGGGGGACTTACCGGCATATTCGTGGAGGAGTTCTCGAGGAGGGGGATATTCGAGGCCATCCGAAGGAGGCTCTGCTACGCCACGACAGGGGTCCCTATAAAGCTCTACCTCGTCCTCAACGACCGCCTCGTCATGGGAGAGGAGATCGAGCTCAACCAGTACCAGCTCGAGGGGTTCTATCCGCTTCTGTTCCACGTCTCGGTGGAGGGAACGGCGCCTATAGAGTCCGTGGAACTCTTCGAATGCAACGAACTTGTGGCGACATACAGGGCCTCAAGCGTGGGCTCCCGCTTAAGGTCGTGCTACTGGGACGAGAAGGAGTTCCTGCGCGTTGACAGGAGGGCGGACGAGCAGGTGTGCGTCGAGTTCGTGGTCCCCCACTGGGAGAGGCATTACATCTCCTGGAAGCCAAGGGGGGAGCTCGGGACCGACCCCAGGGTCCCAAACCACAGCCTGTTCTACTACGTCAGAGTGACCCAGAGGGACGGCCACAGGGCCTGGTCCAGCCCGATATGGCTCCTGTGCCGGGTCGGAGAGTGCGAACGGTGTAGGCCGAAAG
>DTXA01000265.1 GCA_012962735.1 Candidatus Latescibacterota bacterium | reverse complement strand
TTCGAGAACCCGTTCTTAGAAGATGAGAAACCACCCTTTTAAATACCCGATCAGAGCGAAGCGAAGAACTTTTTGGGGACCCCTGAGCTCTCCAATTAAGGTACGTTAGCTCAAATGGACGATAACCGACCTGGGTTTTTCCTCCCATCGCATAGAGTGGCCGTGGGGCTTAAGGCAAGGGACAGCTTCGAGGCCATCCGGGAGCTATGCGGGCTCTTAGAGGGAGATCCAGACGTGGTGGACATAAAGGTCCTGCGCTCGGCTTTGATCCGGAGGGAGAGGGTGGAGTCGACGGCCCTGGGGAATGGGGTGGCTGTGCCGCATGCCCACAGTAACGGGGTAAGGTCGCTGGTAGTGTGCCTGGGGATATCTAAGAGGGGGGTGGAATTCTACGCTGCCGATGGAGGGCCGGTGTATATAGTGGCCATGGTATGCGCTCCGGACAGGAATTTTCGAGATTATCTCGGCTATGTAAAAGAACTGGCGAGGACACTTGGACAGGAAGAGGTCCAAGAAGCGCTTTTGGAGGCCCGGAATCCGAAGGAAGTGATGGAGGGCCTGTGTACGGGAGGAGGGGACGATGCGTCTTAAGGACAAAGTGGTGGTGATCACAGGGGCTGGGGCTGGGATCGGACGAGGTGCGGCCCTTGCGTGCGCCAGAGAGGGAGCGAAGGTGGTGGTGGGGGACATAAGGGAGGACTGGGGGGAGGAGACCATAGGCCTCATACGGGAGGAGGGCGGGATCGGGCTGTTCGTGCCGGTGGACGTGGGGAAGCGGGAAGCTATAGAGCGGATGTTCGACAGAACGTTAGATGAGTTCGGCCGAGTGGACGTGTTGGTGAACAACGCATACGGCACTACCCTTCTGGACGATGGGGACCTGTTGGATGTGGAGGAGGGGACGTGGGACAGGATCGTGGGGGCGGTGCTCAAGAGCGTGTACCTGTGCTCTCGGAGGGCGGTGCGGGAGATGCTGCGGACGGGCGGGGGCTCGGTAGTGAACCTCTCCTCCGTGAACGCCCTAGTGGGGCTGGGGGTGATAGCATATAGCGCTGCCAAGGGAGGGGTGATAGCGTTCACCCGAGCCGCGGCGGTTCAGTATGCCCGGCATGGGATCAGGTTCAACGTCATCTGTCCGGGCACGGTGGAGAGCGCGACCACCAAACCGTATCTGGACAAGTGCCCCGAGGTCCGGGCGGCCGTGGAGGAGACATATCCGGTAGGGCGCGTCGGGAGACCAGAGGACATAGCCCCGCTTATCGTGTATCTGGCCTCGGACGAGTCCCAATTCGTCACGGGCTCTGTGTTCGTGATAGACGGCGGGCTGACGGCCGGGATGCGGTTCGAGCTTTCGGAGTTCGCCAAAAGGCTGCGGAAGGAGGGGAAGTGTACAGGATAGCGGTGATACCCGGGGATGGCACAGGGCCTGAGGTGGTGAGGGAGGGGCTGAAGGCGTTGGAGGCTGTAGCCCAGAAGGTGGGGTTTTCGTATGAGATTGCGGAGTATGACTTCGGGGGGGAGAGATACCTACGCACCGGGGAGGCCCTCCCGGACTCGGCTCTGGAGGAGCTGAGGGGGTTCGATGCGATCTTCCTCGGGGCCATCGGGCATCCGGAGGTAAAGCCGGGGATCTTGGAGAAGGGGATACTTTTGAGGCTCAGGTTCGAACTTGACCTGTACATCAACCTTAGGCCGGTGAAGCTATACCCGGGGGTGTATACGCCGATCAGGGACAAGGGACCGGAGGACATAGACTTCGTTGTGGTGCGGGAGAACACCGAAGGGCTGTATACGGGGACAGGGGGGTTCCTTAGGAAGGGGACCTCGGACGAGGTAGCGATACAGACATCGGTCAACACCCGCAAGGGGGTGGAGCGTTGTGTTCGGTTCGCCTATGAGTTTACAAGGAGGCGGGGAAAGCGGAAGAAGCTGACACTTTGCGGAAAGACCAACGTGCTGACATATGCGTTCGACCTTTGGGAGAGGGTGTTCCAGGAGGTGGGGAGGGAGTATCCGGACGTAGGGCAGGACTACGCGCACGTGGATGCGATCACGATGTGGATGGTTAAGAACCCCGAGTACTTCGATGTTATAGTGACTGACAATATGTTCGGTGATATAATAACGGACTTGGGAGCTATGATTCAGGGGGGGATGGGCATAGCCGCTGGTGGGAACTTAAACCCTCAGAAATACATAGGGATGTTCGAGCCAATAGGGGGTTCGGCGCCGAAGTACGCCGGGAAGGGGATGATTAACCCGTTGGCCGCGATCTCGGCCGTGCAGATGATGCTGGACTTCTTAGGCGAGGAAGAGGGGGCGAGGGTACTTGAGGATGCCGTGGCCCGCACGGCTGGGAAGCTGGAGAGCTTAGCTGCCGGGAGGATGGGGTATACAACGAGCGAGGTTGGGGATCTGGTGGTGCAGGCAGTGGAGGGAGGGTGAGATGGTGGGATGGTGCCTGCGGGAGGGATGGAGGGCTCTCCGGAGGTATCCCGGGGTTTTCGTCGGGGCGTTTTTTGTCGCCACGGCCATCCAGATCCTGGTGGCCCTTCCAGGGGCCGGGAGTACGGAGGAGCGCCAGATGCTTTTGACATTAGTGGCCCTGACTGTGGCCGGCCCCTTAGAGGCCGGACAGTCCTGGGTGGTTCTGAAGGGGGTGAGGGGAAGAGGGCCGAGGGTGGGGGATTTGTTCGAGGGATTCCGGAGGTTCGGAGATGCGCTTCTGGCCTATGTGTTAACCTCGCTCATCGTTTTGGTGGGGTTTCTGCTATTGGTGGTCCCGGGGGTACTTTTCTGGTTGCGGTATTCCGTCGTATTCTATGCTCTGATGGACCAGAGACTCTCGGGAAGGGAGGCTATGAAAGAGAGCGCGAGACTCACGAAGGGATACAAGGGGAGGATATTCCTTTTAGGGTTGGCCCTTTTGGGGGTGAACCTGTTGGGGGCTGCGGCGTTTTTAGTGGGGCTTTTGGCGACCATTCCCTTTTCGTACGCTGCGATGGCGGCGCTTTACAAGCAGCTGAAGGCGGAGAAGGGTGTGAGGTAATATATATATAACCCCAAAAAGTACCGGAGCGAAGAACTTTTTGGGGTTATATGGAGGGGATATGGACCAGAGGAAGGTTTCCATCTACGATACGACGCTCCGAGACGGAGCGCAGGCAGAGGGCGTGTCGTTCTCAGTAGAGGATAAGTTGATGATTACCCAGAAGCTCGATGAGTTCGGGGTGGACTATATAGAAGGAGGATGGCCGAACCCCTCCAATCCCAAGGACCTGGAGTACTTCGAGAAGGCGCGAGCGCTTAAGCTGGAACATGCCCGGATAGCGGCGTTCGGAAGCACCCGGAGGGCCCAGAACCGGCCAGAGGAGGACCCCATATTGAACACGCTTCTTAAGGCGGAGACCGAGGTGGTGACGATATTCGGGAAGAGCTGGGACCTGCACGTGCGGGGAGTGCTGCGCACGACCCCAGAGGAGAACCTCCGGATGATAGAGGATTCGGTTCGGTACCTCAAGCAGCACAGCCGGGAGGTGGTGTACGACGCCGAGCACTTCTTCGACGGGTACAAGGAGAACCCGGAATATGCGCTTAAGACCCTAATAGCAGCGCAGGATGGGGGGGCAGATATAGTAGTGCTTGCGGACACCAACGGAGGTGCCCTGCCCAGTGATCTGGAGGAGGCCGTAGAGGCGGCCAAAGGGGTTCTCTCGGTCCCCTTCGGGGTCCACGCCCACAACGACGGAGGGCTCGCCGTGGCGAATACGCTT
>DTXA01000264.1 GCA_012962735.1 Candidatus Latescibacterota bacterium | reverse complement strand
TATCTCTTATATCCTGATGGTTCACATATACCGTGAACTTACTGGCCATCCCATGCTCCATCCTCGCCCCGGCACACCACCTCCACCCCAAGGCGCCGGAGCACGGCCGCTATCCTCTCCTCCACAAAGGCCTGGTACTGGGGTTCCCGGCATTGACTGCCCTGGCCTTTGGAGAAGAGGGAATGTTTGTTCACGAGTTCCTCTCGGATTTTAGGGATACTGGACAGGCGAACGCACTTGGGCCCCCCGTGGTTCTTAACCCATGCCTCGGTCCTCTCGTAGATCTCAAGCCGGGGCCTGCGAAGGGGGATGCCCGCCTCCCTCAGGATGTTCCTCAACTGCCTGTTATCCTTGTATGGCCTGGGGGCCGCCTTCTTGAGCCTTTTATACAATAGATCGTTCTGGTACGGGTTTGCAACGTCCTCCCCTCTGAGCCAATCTCTTATATTCTGGATGGGCACCTCCCACCACCGGGCCCTGAAAAAGACGGAGAGATGCACGAGACCCCAATGAGGTGTCTTCACATAGCGGTCAGCCAGCCTGGAGCGCATGGATTTGTTCTCTATCCCCAAAGGCGCCATGAGGTCTTTTTGTGTCAGGGGGGTCAGGCGGATCTTTCCAGGGTCTCCCTCCCCCCCCAGTATGGCATCCCTGTTGCTGTTCACAAGGGCTTCACCTATCCTCCTCAGCATCAGGGCCTTCAGGAAGGCCCGACGGATATTTGGAGGCAGGGGCAACTGCCCCTCTTTCGCCTCGACGGGGCCGAAGTAGCGATCGAGGACCTCTTCCAGGGGTATCCGCACGTGGCCGAATTCGTCTATGACGATATCCGCTGTGGGTTCCGATCCTGCTTGGTCCTCATGGGCGTCAAAGTCGTTGGCGGGCCAGCCCTGAGTGCGATGAGGCCTTGCGTCCGGATCAGACAGGGGGCTGTGCTCATCAAGCTCGGTGAAAGAGTAACCGTCCTCATTCCCCATAATCTCATGCTCGGCTGCAAACAGGGCCCCTAGCGACAACCTTTGGGCCTCATCGGCCTCAGGGCGGAGCTCGCTCCGAATCATGGCCTCGACCTCCTCAAGGGGGGCCTCCAATATCTTTGCCAGGGCCCTTGCCTCTTTTGCGGATCGTGGCCTCTGGATGTGCCACAGACGACCCTCGCCCCTGAGGGCCTCTCTCTGGGCCTGCTT
>DTXA01000263.1 GCA_012962735.1 Candidatus Latescibacterota bacterium | reverse complement strand
CTTACCATTTTCATAGTCTCTGGGTGCCGCAAAGCGGCATGAGGGACTGCGGTGGGATTGGACCGTGTCCGGTGGGCTATGGAGGGCGTTTTGATATGAGAAGGGTGGGAGGATGGCTGAGCGGACTCCCTGTGCTATTGGGGCTTGTCCTTTCGTGTGGGAAGGGGGGATCGGATGGGGGAGCGGCCGGTACGGTACAGGTGGTGACCAGCATTACGGTGTTGGAGGATTTTGTGCGGGCAGTCGGAGGGGATCAGGTGGAGGTGCGGAGTTTGATCACGGGGCTGGAGAATCCCCATACGTATGAGCCCCGGGCCCGAGATGTGCAGGCGGTGGCCCGGGCGGAGCTGTTTGTGAAGATCGGGTTGGGCCTGGAAGCATGGGCGGAGAAGGTCATGGAGAATGCAGGGAGTTCGCGTCTGAGGGTGCTGGAGGTCTCACAGGGGATCGAGGTGCTGGAGCGAGGCGCCGAGGGGGAACACGGAGGGAATCCCCATATCTGGATGGATCCCCGGAATGCGAAGGGGATGATCGGAGCCATTCGGGATGCGTTGGAGGAACTTCGTCCGAAGAAGGCGGCCTATTTTCGGTCCCGGTACGCGGCCTATGTGAGCCAGTTAGACGATCTGATGAGGGAGATGGGAGAACGATTCTGTGGGCTGCGGGGCAGGAGGGTGGTGACGTATGCGCCGGCCTTCCCGTATCTGCTACGGTGGCTTCAGATCGTCGAGGCGGAGCGGATTATGACGGTTCCGGGGATGGAACCCTCCGCCAGGCGGGTGACGGAGGTGGTAGATCGGATGAAGGCGGAGGGCATCCGGGTGATCCTGACCATGCCCCAGTATAGCGGGAAGGTGCCCGAGATGGTGGCCTCGGAGACGGGCGCGCAAGTGGTGCGGATTACGCCGCTGTTGGGGGGGCTTCCGGGGACGGAGACGTATCTGGGCATGATCCGGTATGATGCGGAGCGGATCGCGGAGGGGCTGGAGGGAGTAGGGAGTAGGGAGTAGGGAGGAGGGAGGACTGCGAGCTATAAAGCAGGAGTGGATGTACT
>DTXA01000262.1 GCA_012962735.1 Candidatus Latescibacterota bacterium | reverse complement strand
GGTATAAAGGCCACGGACCGGGAGGTGGTCCAGTTCCTCCTCAACAATCCCCCAGATTTCGTCCGGGGGTATAAGGTCTTCCAGGATTCCTCCGGGAACTTCGATGTGGAGCGCTACCGAGCCTTCCTCCAGAACCCCTCCACCTTCCAGGACCCGATGGCCCAGAGGTTGGTGCTGTACCTGGAAGATTGGACCCGTTCGGTCCTGCCCTTCTGGAAACTGAGGCAGGAGGTGCTGGCTGGGGCGAAGGTGTCAGATCCGGAGGTGTGGGAGCGGTACCGGGCCGAAGGGGAGAAGGTGCGGGTGCGGTACATGGAGGTGCCCTTCAGAGAGATACCGGATTCCCTGGTGGAGGTAGGGGAGGAGGAGCTGCAGGCGTACTACCGGGCCCACCGGGAGGACTTCTGGCGGGGCAGGAGGGCGAGGCTTCTGTACGTTGCGTTCCGCAAAGTGCCCACGCCCTCGGATTCCATGATAGCGCTCGAGGAGGCCCGGGAGCTGGCGGAGAGGGCGAGAGCAGGGGAGGACTTCGAGGAGCTGGCCAGGGATTACTCCGACGACCCGGGGTCGGCCCAGAAGGGGGGAGATCTGGGGTACTTCCCCAGGGGACGGATGGTAAGGGAGTTCGAGGAAGTGGCCTTCGGGATGAAGCCAGGGGATGTGTCGGACCCGGTTCTGACCAGGTTCGGGTGGCACGTCATAAAGGTGGAGGACAGAAGGGGGAAAGGGGAGGATGTGGAAGTTCGGGCCAGGCACATCTTGGTGAAGGTGGAGCCGGGAGAGGAGACCTTGGAGAGGCTGGACAACCAAGCCCAGGAGTTGTTGAAAGATGCGGAGCAGTTGGGCGATCTTCGCGGGGCCGCCCAGGAGGAGGGCCTCAAGGTAGGGGACACGGGCTTTTTCGGGGAGGGGACGTTCGTGCCGGGGATAGGGACTGCAGGAGCATTGGTGGCTTTCGCATTCCACGCTCGGGTTGGGTCTGTCCGGTCGTACGAGGACGAAGACGCCTTTTACGTAGTACAACTGACCGAGAGGAAGGAGGCGGGGGTACAGCCCTTGGGGGAGGTACGGGAGCAGGTGCGGAGGCTGGTCGAGCTGGAGAAGAGAAGGGAGTTGGCCCGTAGGAGGCTTGAGCCGGCACTGTATCGACTATCACGTGGGGAGTCCTTGAAGGAGGTGGGCCGGGGACTAGGTATAGAGGTCAAGGAGACGGGGAAGTTCACCAGGACGGGGTACATTCCCGGGGTCGGGGGGAGGAACGCTTTCGTCGAGGTTGCGTTCCGGCTGAAGAAGCCGGGAGATCATTCTGGGGTTGTGACCACGGAGAGGGCTGCCTACATCTTGGAGCTCGTAGAGCGCTTTCCCCCGGACCGGGAGGCGTTCGAGAAGGAGAAGGAGGACATAAGGGGGAGGATGTTGGCCCAGAGGAGGCAGGAGGTGTACACGGCCTGGTTGGAGGGGGTGAAGCGTCGGGCCGAGGTGCAGGACAAAAGGTACCTCTTCTACGAGTTTTAAATATAGCCCCAAGAGGTTCTTCGCTCAGATACTTTTTGTGAAATCTTGACATTTGTTCATATTTGAGATATATTTAGATAAGTCCCAAGAAGTTTTTTGCTTCGCCTCGACTTTTTGGGGGTCTCTAAGGTCTCAATCGGGTCTATGTTAGTTTAAAAGGAGGAGTAGCGGTGAAGGACGAAAGGGGATATAGCCCCAGACGAGGTGTCTCGATATTGTATGGGGGCCTGGGTCTGAGGTTTATCCTTTTGGTCCTGGTTATCGGGTGTTTTCCGAGGCGTCCGGGGTTCTCGCCTGTCCGTGGAGGGCCGGTGGGGGGGGTCGGACATTACCGGGAGCTGGACGTAGGGGATTTCGACGGCGACGGAAACCCGGACATAGCCGCGGGGAGCACCCTGCCCGGTGGGATATTCCTCTGGATGGCCGATGGGGCAGGCGGGTGGAGGAGGTGGGGCCCTTTGACGGCCATGGGGGAGGTCCACGGCCTAGCGGTGGGAGATCTGGACGGAGATGGACTGGACGATGTGGTGGCCAGCGCCTGGGGTGCGGTGGAGGGTGAGGGAATCTGGGTCTGGCTGAACGGAGGCTATGGGACCTGGACACCGGTGGACAAGCCCACGGACTTCGGAAGGTACGAGAACATCCGGCTTGCAGACATCGATCTGGACGGGAACGTGGACATAGTGGCGGCCAACGCAACCTCCGAGGAGGAGGGGGGGGTGCAGGTTTGGCTAGGCGACGGGGCCGGGAGGTGGACGGTACAGGTGGGGCCGTTCTACACGGGGGTGTTCCGGGATGTGGCGGTTGCAGATTTCAATCGGGACGGCAACCCGGACATCGCCGCCTCGGGTTGGGGGCCGGGGCTGGGCGTGCGGGTCTGGCTTGGGGACGGCAGGGGGGGATGGACCTCAGGGATAGATCCGACCAGGGACGGGCGGTACTGGGGGATCGTAGCTGAGGACTTCAACGGGGACGGCAACCCAGATATCGCCGTAGGGAGCTATCTGAGGGGTGTGCGGGTCTGGCTTGGGGACGGCAAGGGAGGATGGAGACGAGGGAAGTCGCCGACGCAAGACGGGAGTTTCTGGAGGATCGTCGCCCCGGACATAGATGGGGACGGTTCCCCGGACCTGTTGGCCGGCTCCTTGGATGGGGAGGGGATAAGGTTCTGGCTGAACGATGGACATGGAGGATGGAAGGAGGTCCGGGGGAAGTTTCCCTCCCACGGTACTTATTATGGAATAGTGCCCTCGGACCTGAACGGCGACGGCAGGGTGGACTTAGCCGCGATCAGCTACGAAGAGGGGGTGAAGGTTTGGTTCATATTGGGGACCAGAAGGCCAGAGAAGGCGGCCGAGGGCTCAGCTCGGAGGCCCGTATTCAGCTGGAGGCCTCGAACTGAGGTCATGGGAAACAAAGTCTACACCGAGGTCTCGGGCATCCCGGAGTACCTCGTGGGCCCCAGGGATGTCCTGGAGATAGTGCTTTGGGAAGGGGCTACCGAGCGTAGGTCCACTGTGACCGTCCAGGACGACGGCACCATATCCTACTGGTTCCTGGAGGACATCAAAGTGGATGGGCTGACGATCAGACAGGTGGACAGTCTGCTCACCGAACGACTACAGGAGTTCGTACAGTTCCCTCGGATAAACGTGACGGTTAAGGAGTACCGTAGCAAGAAGGTCCTTTTGCTTGGTGCCGTGAACGTCAAAATGGGAGCCGGCGGGCCTGGAGTTTACTTCCTTAAGGGGAAGACGACACTTCTGGACCTCTTGATGAAGGTCGGCGGTCCTGCCCCGAACGCGGACCTGGAGAACGTCCGAGTTACCAGAGGGAACAGGAGCTTCCGGGTGAATCTATATGACGCTATGTTCAAGGGGGATATGAGCCAGAACATCGTACTTGACGCCGGGGATAGGATCGTGGTCCCCGAGCTTCCGGAAGCGGGACAGGGAATCTACGTCTTTGGGGAGGTGAGGAGTCCGGGCCTCTATCCTTTTACGAGGGATATGGATTTGTTGACAGCGCTCTCCAAGGCTGGCGGGTACACCGACAATGCCGCCCTCAAAAGCGTGGTGATCTTCCGTGGGGACCTATCCAGGCCCAGGGCCGTAACTGTGAACGTCGACCGGCTCCTCAAGGAGGGGGACCTCGGCCAGAATCTCCCCCTGCGGAGGGGGGATATTGTCTTCGTGCCCAGGACCTTCGTGGGGGATATGAACATGTTTTTCTCCAAGATGAGGACCCTTTCGGATTTCCTGTTCTATCCTCTCGACCTATATATCAGGGGGAGGACGCTCTACATCATAGCTGGAGGGGGATGACATATGCCCTAAAAAGTCTTCGCTTAGATATAGCTGAATGCTTACCTCTAAGGGGTGATGGGATATGCCGGAGTATACTCTGAGCCTCAGAGATTACTGGCGAATATTGCGAAAGAGAAAGACCGTTGTGTTCTTCACGACGCTGACCCTCGGCTTCTTCAGCTTCGCCTTCGCCACTGTGAAGAAGCCGGTTCCTATGTACTCCGCTACCGCAAGTGTTAAGTATGAGAAAAGCTTTACACTTACCGGTTTGTATATGCAGACTATGACGTGGTGGGGCTCTGAAGGGCTTGATACGCAGGCCGAGATTATCCGGAGCTATCCGGTTATGGAGAGGGCGGCCAAGAAGCTTGGATACATAGACCCGGATTTGACCTCGGAACAGATCCGGAGCGACGAGAGGCTTATGGGCATCGTGCTCAACCTCCAGAGTAAGGTGAGCACACGGGTGGCGGGATACACCAACATAATAGATATAACAGTCACTTCCTCCGACCCGAAGGAGGCCCAGCATCTTGCCAACGCTGTGGCGGAAGCATATAGGGAATACAACGCCGAGGAGAAAAATAAAAGGATAATAGAAGCCAAGAAGTTCATAGAGCAACAATTAGCCATAAAGAGGGAGGAGCTCAGAAAGGCGGAGGAGGCGTTACGGAAGTTCCGGGAGGAGCACGACCTGATATATTTAGATAGCCGGACGTCTGAGGTCATCTCGGAGCTGAGCAGGGCAAGGTCGGAGTACGAGCAGTTGGACAGGACCCTTAAGGAGATCTCCTCCATGATAGATCAGCTGAAGCGAAGGGAACCCCTTTCAAAGGAGGCCATGGGCCTGTTTGCGGACCAGGCCAGCGGGGTGTTCCGCTCCCTCAACGACCGTCTCGTCAGCCTCAGACTCCAGAGGGGTACGCTTCTGAAGGTATATACCGAAAGACATCCCGAGATTCAGCGGATTGACTCGGAAATAGAGGAAGTAGCGGAGAGCATGATAGCAGAGCTGACCGCCCAAAAGGAGACCTTGGAGAGGCGGAAGGAATTGGTGGAACAGAAGCTGAAGCGCCTCACCGAGGAGTTCAAGGCCCTGCCTCAAGAAGGGCTGATATTGGACAGGTTACAGCGTGAAGTCGAGGTGATCAAGGATGTCGTGCGCTTGTTAGAGTCCAAGTACCAGGAGGCCCTGATCAAGGAATCTGAGAAGGTTGAAGAAGTGTCCATAGTGAGGCCGGCACTGAGGCCCAGATATCCCATAAATCCCCCCAAGACCAAGACGGCCGCTTTCGCCGGGGTCGTTATGGGTCTTGTCTTAGGTGTGGTCTTCGCTTTCGTGGTGGAGTCCCTGGACACTTCCATAGGGGCGATAGAGGACGTGGAGAGGTACTTAGAAGTCCCTGTGTTGGGGATCATCCCACATATGGGGGTCGAGGAGATCAAAAGGACCCTTTTGGAGAAATACGCAGAACGGGATGACGAAGAAACCTTAGATATGAAGGCCCGTCTGGTCGCCCACTTCGCCCCGCGGTCCACCCTCGCCGAAAGTTACAGAGCCCTGCGCACTAATATGCAGTTCATTGGGTTAGAACAGGGCGCTAAGACCTTCTTGATCACCAGCGCCTCCCGTGCGGAGGGGAAGACCACGGTGGCCGTCAATTTGGCCATAGCTATAGCCCAAGCGGGTAATCGGGTCCTCCTGGTGGAAGGGGACCTGCGCGTCCCTATGGTCTCTAGGATATTCGGCATAGACAAAAGTCCTGGGCTTTCAGAGGTGATCTTGGGGAGCCATAGGTGGGAGGATGCTGTGCGGACGGTGACGGACATTATGATGGGCAAGATAGAAATGGAAGACCTGTTGGCGGTCCCAGGTATGGACAACCTTCACATAATAACATCTGGAGGCATTCCCCCCAACCCCGCAGAGCTGCTCAGCTCCCATAGGATGGGCGAGTTCATCTCGCAGGTGCGGGAACAGTACGATGTGGTCATCTTCGATTCTGCTCCGGTATTGCCGGTAGCGGACGCCGTGGTCCTGGGATCTAAGGTGGACGGGGTACTGTTGGTGTACCGTGTCGGGAAGATCGGAAGGGGGGCGTTGAAGCGGGCGAAGGTCCAGATGGATAGCGTAAAGGCGAATACCTTGGGTGTTGTGCTGAACGGGCTGAGGCCGGAGGTGAGCCCGGATTTCCAGGGGTACAGGTACGGTCGGTACTATGGGTACGGGCAGGAGGAGGGCCCGTGGTGGAAGCGGTTGTTCCGGATGTCGAGGTTTTCTCGGAAGGGCAGGGCTGTAGACCGTTTTGCGACGGTCTTGGAATCCCTCCGGAAGGAACGGCCGGCCCCTGAGGAGACGGGCAGGAGGAAGATGTGGCCATGGATGGCAGCCGGGTTGGTCCTTCTCATCTTCGCCCTGGGGGTCGGGTTCCTGTGGCAGAGGGGTTACCTTCGGATCTTCACCGGGAGGATACGGCCGGAAAAACAGGGGGTGGTCCAGGAGTCGTCCCCAGAATTGGAGATCTCAGGCCCTCAGGAGATGAAGGAGGAACCCGTCGAAGGAGGCCTTCCGGCACCAGAGGGCCCCCAGCCCGTCCCTCTGCCGGGGGAGGAGGGACATCCCTACGTGGTACACCTGTCCTCCCACAGATACCTCAGCTTGGCCAACCGGGAGGTCGGCCTGTTAAGGGAGAAGGGGTACAATGCGTTCGTGGCCTCCGCCCGTATCCCCGACAAAGGGCTGTTTTACAGGGTCTTGGTCGGGGACTTCGTGACCGAGGAGGAGGCGAGGAGGACAGCGGATCAGCTCGTGGCGGCCGGGAGGGCCCAGTACGCTGGGGTCTTGAAGCTGCCGTACGCTATTTTGGTAGGTTCCTTCCCCTCAGAAGGGGCCGTCGAGCGAGAGGCCCAAAAGTTGCGTATACAGGGGCTTTCCCCATATTCCGTCCGGGTGCGCCTGCCGGACGAGGGCACAGAGTACAGGCTTTTCGTAGGGGCCTTCGCTACAAGGGACGAAGCGGAAGCGGTGGCTGGGGAGTTGGAAAAGGAAGGGATTTCCGGCCGCATCGTCTTGAGATGACCCACGGGGACATGATTATTATATGAAGGCAGGAGATCAAGATGTTCCTGGTGATCGCCTTGTTGCCGTGTTCTCGTTCGTCACCGGAGAGTTACCCTCTTTCATAGGGTGATATCTCGACGGGTGGCCAGGCAGATCGAGAAGGCCAAGGAGGAGGCTCAAGAGGGAGTTTGAGAAATGCAATAGATGAAAGGAGGTGAACGCTGTGAAGGCCTGGAGGATACTGATGTACGTGGCGGGTATCGTCGCATTGGTTAGCCTGATCATCGGGATCATATCCCGACTGGCTATGGCTCCGATAGCGGGCCTGGAGGCCAATGCGTTTTTGAGGTTCACGAATACCTGCCTGCTGTTCGCGGTGAACTTCGGGCTCCTGCAGTTGTTGCAGGCGAAGAAGGGGTAAAGCCGATCCGGGGGCGCACAACCGTGCGCCCCCAATTTTTTGGAGCTTCGATAATGCGGATGTATTTGGTTTTCATATTTATATTCATCTTCACCTTACTTATAGCTGCCGGGGTGACGAGCGTTTCCCCTAAGATGGCGGTGGTTCTGGGGGTAGGGCTTGCGATATTTATAGGCTGTTTCGCAAGTACACAGATAGCCCTTTATGTGCTGATATTCTCTATGTTGCTATCCCCGGAGATCGTGGTTGGTCGGGTCGGAGGCGGGGCTGCCCTTGGAAGGGGGGTGACGCTGAGGCTCGACGATTTTTTGCTGTTGCTCATCGGGTTCAGCTGGTTCGTGCGGACGGCCATCTATAAGGAGCTGGGACTATTCGCCCGGACTCCCCTTAACCGGCCCATCCTATATTATGCTATGGCCTGTGCCTTTTCGACCGCCATAGGGATCATAGCTGATCGGGTGAGCTTTAAGACCGGCTTCTTCTTTGTGCTCAAGTATATAGAATACTTTATTATCTATTTCATGACGGTGAACTTCATCACGGAAGGGAAGCACGTCAAAAATTTCCTCATGGCTCTACTTGTGACCTGCGCCATCGTGAGCGTCATAGGTATCCTCCAGATCCCCTCTGGACAGAGGGTCTCGGCCCCATTCGAGGGGGAAGAAGCGGAGCCCAATACCTTCGGAGGATATCTGGTGCTCATGTTGTCTATAGTGACCGGGCTGCTTTTGACCTCGGAGTCCCGAAGACAAAAGTTCGCTTTAGCGGCGTTGGCGCTCCTGATCGTGGTTCCCTTTCTGGTCACCAGGTCGAGGGGGGCCTATGTAGCGGTCATACCTATGTTCATCGCATTTTTGATCTACAGCGAGAAGCGGGTGCCCCTCATCGTGGGCGCTGTGCTGTTGTCGCTTTTGCTACCCTTTGTGGTGCCTCAGAGCGTTAAAAACAGAATAATGTATACTTTTACTCAGAAACCTCAGCCGGGGCAGATACAGATCGGCGGCATCCGCCTGGATACTTCTACTTCCGCTCGAATTCGGAGTTGGACGGATGTGGTCACTAAAGATTGGATAGAACATCCTTTATTGGGTTATGGAATCACGGGTTACCGCTTCTTAGATGCCCAGTACGCTAGGGTATTAGTAGAGACAGGTATCCTGGGATTCAGCACGTTCGTATGGTTGATCTACTCCCTCTTCGTAAAGGCCCGGGTGGCATATCGGAGGGCAAGGGACCCCCTTTTCAGAGGGCTTTCCCTCGGGTTCTTGGCGGGGCTTATAGCTATGTTGGCACATTCGGTCGGCTCTAACACTATCATCATAGTCCGGATTATGGAACCCTTCTGGGTCTTGGCTGCGATGGTGATAAAACTGCCGGAGATTCAGGAGGCGGAGGCCGTCCCCGAGGGGGGGGGACAGTAGCGTGAGATAGGGGGTGCGGCCTAAGGTGGAGCAAAAATAGTATGTACTGTCATCCAAAGCTCTCGAGATAGTGGGCGATCGGTTAGTTGTACGAAAGGCGAAAGGGTATCTCTACGCCTTCTTAGGTGGCGATAAACTCACCGAAGAGATTCTCAAAGGGGGGTTCTGGGTCTCTTCGGCCTTAGGGATAAATAAGGTTTTGGGCTTGGTCAGATCCATATTTCTGGCCAGGCTTCTATTTCCCGAAGATTTCGGGTTGATGGGCGTGGTGATGGTGGCCCTGGTAGGGTTGGAGGTCTTCACAAATGCCACCACCGGAGTGGAGATGGCCATCGTTCAACGTAAAAGGGTGGATGAGCGTTTGTTGAATACAGCCTGGACTATATCGATATTTAGGGGCATAGCCCTTTGGCTTCTACTCTTCCTTTCGGCCCCGGTCCTTTCCTCTTTCTTCCATCGGAGCGAATTGACTCCCCTCCTCAAGGCAGCCTCGGTCGTCTTCTTCATATCCGGCCTTAAGAACATCGGCTTCATCTTGTTACAGAAAGAGATGGACTTTCGCCGTCGAAGCTGTCTCAGGGTCCTGACGAACGGGACGGGTACCTTGGTCGCCGTAGTTCTGGCCTTCCTTCTGAGGGACGTATGGGCGTTAGTGATAGCATATATCATCGAGTCGCTCGTGGGGACAGTGGGCTCCTACTTCGTCCATCCCTTCCGTCCTCGCTTCGATTTT
>DTXA01000261.1 GCA_012962735.1 Candidatus Latescibacterota bacterium | reverse complement strand
CTTCAGTCTGCCTACAGGAGCATAAAGCAGAGAGACTTTTAAGGAGGGCGTGCATAAAGCTCAGGATACTACCCGTTAGGTGGCTGTACGAAGGTCCAGCTAGGTAAGGGTGTTTCCAAACCGGGGGAGGATATGGCGAAGTCCGTAGGGGTGCTTATAGGAAGGTGTGCTACCGAGCTCGAACTTTACGCGGCTGAAGAACTGTGCAAGTACCTAAGAAAACTTTACGGATTCCCCTGCAGGCCTACGGAGGAGGTGCCGGAGGGTAC
Organism: Candidatus Latescibacterota bacterium; assembly: GCA_012962735.1. Lineage (GTDB taxonomy): Bacteria > Latescibacterota > 4484-107 > B68-G9 > B68-G9 > B68-G9. The sequence continues at coordinate 1,721 of DTXA01000261.1, read as the reverse complement.
GGAGTTCCTGTTCCTTGTGGGGTCCGCCGATACGAACCCGGCAGGGAGGGAGGCCTTCCCCGAGCTGGGGGAGCAGGGGATGCTCCTAAAGAACGTGAGGTTCGGGGGGAAGCCTGCCCTGGTCGTGGGAGGGGGAAGCCCGAGGGCGGTGCTGTGGGCTGTATACGAGCTTGCCGAGAGGTTCGGGGTGAGGTACCTCCTCCACGGGGACCTCATGCCGGAAAGGCCTGAGCCCTTCCCTCCGAGGGGACTCGACCTGGTGAGGGAGCCGGTCTTCCCAGTAAGGTGGTGGCGCACTGTGAACGACTTCGCCATGGGGCCGGAGTCGTGGGGCATGGCGGACTACAGGCCCTTCATAGACCAGCTAGCGAAGTTCAGGTTCAACAGGATATTCCTTTCCTTCTACACATGGCAGCCGTTCGTGGACGTGAGGTTCAGGGGGGAGAGGAGGAGGTGGGGGACCCTGTGGTTCGGCTACCGGTATCCCATAACCGACGACATGCCGGGGAGGGAGCTGTTCGGGAGGGAGGAGGAGTTCTGGAACCCCGACCTTCCGAAGGACGCGTCTTACGAGGAACTTGCGGAGGCCGCCCGGGCCCTGGCCCACGGGATAATGGCGAGGGCCAGAAGCAGGGGGATGGAGTGCGGAGTGACCGCATCGCTGCTGGACTTCCCCAAGGAGTTCGCGAAGTTCCTGAAGGATGCGAGGCCGGTGCACCAGCTCGGGGAGTTGACGGTGGTCCCGGGCCCGGGGCAGGACCTGGACGACCCGGACCTTGTGGAGCTTGCGTGCGCTGTAGTGAGGGCGACGTTTGGGACGTACCCTGAGGCTGACTTCATAATGGTCGGGATGCCGGAAATGAGGCAGTGGATCGAGCAGTACGGGAGGGCATGGAGGGAGCTGGACGAAAAGTACGGCCTCGAGGAGGTGCTCCCCCTCGGGGAGGTGCTGGAAAGGGCCGGGAGGAGGGTCGGGTACCCAGGAGGCCCCGAGAGGGCGGTGAAGGAGGTCAAGGGGGACGTAGTGGGCCTTAGGTTCTACGACAGGATCTTCAGGGAAATGAGGGTCCTGGACGACACGCCAAGGCCGGATGCGAGGGTGGTGTTCAGCGCCATATCGGAGGAGCTTTTCCCGATACTGGATAGGGTCCTTCCGCCCGGGTCCGAGGTCATGGCGTTCGTGGACTACACACCCTCCAGGGTGCTGAGGAGGAGGGAGGTGCTCGGTGATGTCCCTGCGGGGGCGGTGCCCGCGAGCCTGATACTTACGCTACATGACGACAACGTGGGGGTTCTGCCGCAGTTGGCTGGGGGCTCGATATCCGAGCTTTTGGGGGACCTAAGGGCCCACGGATGGAGCGGATTCTCCACGAGGTACTGGCTCACCGGGGACCACGACCTCGCCGTGGCTACCATATCCAGAATGGCCTGGGATCCAGAGGCCTCCAAGTACGATGTGTACAGGGACTACTTAGAGAAGTTGTGCGGGGAAGGATGGCAGGACGTGCTGAGGGCACTGGAGGAGGTTGAGGGGGTGACAAGGGAGCTCGAGCTGGGGGAGGTGGGGCTGGGGCTGACCTTCCCTGTGCCGGGGATGATGTCCAAGCACTGGAGGCCGGGTCCATTCCCAGAGGAGCTTTCGAGGGACAGGGATGGTTACAGGAAGGCACTGGAGGCCCTAAGGAGGGCCGAGGGGAGGGAGTTCGTGGAGTACTGGAGGG
>DTXA01000260.1 GCA_012962735.1 Candidatus Latescibacterota bacterium | reverse complement strand
GTTCGAGCGAGGAGAGCCGGAAAAGGTATCTATCACGAGCGAGGGGGAGATTATGTTGGCCCCGGTGTTGGAGGAGGTGGCCGATTTGGAGGCGCTGTACGTCTGGGCCTTAGTGCAGGATCGGAAGGGAAACCTGTATGCCGGCACCGGGAACGAGGGCAAGATTTTCAAGATAGATTCCAAAGGGAACGTCTCGCTTCTGTTCGATTCTCCGGAGGTGGGTATCCACAGTTTAGCGTTGGATCGGAAGGGGAATCTGCTTGCGGGTTCTTCCCCGGATGGGATCGTGTACAGGATCACGCCCAAAGGGGAAGCGTCCACGTTTTGTCACACAGGAGAACGGTACATCTGGGCGCTGGCCTTCGGTCCCGACGGGGCGCTGTATGCGGCCACCGGGGATCAGGGGAATCTCCTGAAGATCTCGCCGGAGGGGACTTCGGAGGAGTTTTTCAATTCCACGGACGACCATATCATGTGCCTGCTCATAGACGAAAAAGGCTTCCTTTATGCGGGCAGCGCGGGCAGCGGGCTGATCTATCGGATCACCCCGGAAGGCAAGGGCCGGGTGCTCTACGATGCCCCGGAGAAGGAGATTCACGTGTTAGCCTTCGGATCCGACGGTGCCCTCTACGCCGGTGCGATGTCCGGATCGGAGCGAGGGAACCCCTCGGAAAAAAGGCCGAGTACTCCCTCCCCAAAGGTTGTTCCGACGCCTTCGCCGGTCGAAGGATGTGCGCTCTATCGGATCCATGGGGATGCGGTCCGGAAGGTCTGGCGCTCAGAGCACCCTTTACTGTTGTCGTTGCTGGTCCGTTCGTCTCCGTCGGGGGAGCGCATCCTCGTGGGTACCGGGAAGGAGGGGATGCTCTATGCGGTGGATCCGGAGGGTACATGGTCCACGTTGGCCAAATTGGAGGAGGCGCAGCCGCTTTCGATGCTCTCGGCCGAGGAGGGCGTTTTCATCGGCGCAGGGGACATAGGGAGGGTGCATCGGCTGACGCCCTCCTATGCGAAGCAGGGCACGTTTGAGTCGCAGGTGCACGATGCAACGATTATCTCCCGATGGGGGACGATGTCCATCCGGGCGGAGGTGCCGGAGGGCTCCTGGATCGCCCTGGCCACCCGGTCGGGCAACACGGAAAGGCCGGACGATACGTGGAGCGACTGGGTCGCTCCGGTCGCTTCTTCGGAGCCTTCCGGAGAACAGGTGCAAAGTCCCCCGGCGCGCTTTATCCAGTATCGAGCTACGTTGACGACCTCCGTGGAAACGGTCACCCCTGTCCTACAGGAGGTCGCCATCGCCGGTCTTCAGACCAATCTGAGGCCGAAGATCACCTCCGTCACGTGCTCCCCGTTTGCGGCTCCACGGGTCGAGGTTGGGAAATCCGAAGAGGAAAAAGCGGAGGGTTCGGCCTTACGGGAGGCTCTTAAGGTTCGATTGCCCCAAACGATGAAGCGCAGTCTGAAAAGGGTCCGCTGGCGCGCTCAGGATCCCAACAAGGACCGCCTGATCTATAC
>DTXA01000259.1 GCA_012962735.1 Candidatus Latescibacterota bacterium | reverse complement strand
GTGCGCTGCCCCCGCACCGGAAGCCCGAGCCTGTGCCGCAGACCCCGGTAACAGCCTATGTCCATCAGCCGCTTAATGTTCATAGCCACTTCGCTGCGCAGGGCTCCTTCCGCTTTGTACTTCCCCTCGATCTCCTGTCGGAGGCGCACGATCTCGTCCGGGGTCAGGTCCCGGACCCGGGTGTCGGGGTTCACCCCGGTGGCCTCGAGAATCCTGTGCGCCAGAGAACGGCCGATGCCGTAGATATACGTCAACCCTATCTCCACCCGCTTGTCCCTGGGCAAGTCTACTCCTGCTATCCTCGCCAAGGTTTCACCTCCTTTATACGTAGGCGCTGAGAACCTTTTGGGGTGTAATTACGGGCCCTGCCGTTGCTTGTGCTTCTGGTTCTTACAGATCACCCGTACCACCCCTTTACGACGCACGATCTTACAGTGCACACATATCCTCTTCACAGAAGGGCGCACCTTCATCTCTATCCTCCCTTCACTTGTACCGGAAGACGATCCGACCCCTCGTCAGGTCGTACGGCGAAAGCTCCACCAACACTCTGTCCCCTGGGAGGATACGGATGAAGTGCATCCGCATCTTCCCGGAGACATGCGCCAAAATCCTGTGTCCGCTGTCAAGCTCCACCCGGAAGTTGGCGTTGGGCAGAGCTTCCACCACCGTACCTTCCACCTGTATGGGCGCTTCCTTAGCCATAGCTTTCCGGCAAGCTAAGCACCTCGGGGCGGCCCCGGCGCACGACCACCATATGCTCGAAGTGCGCCGAGGGGAGGCTGTCCCGGGTACGTACCGTCCATCCGTCCGAGTCCGTCACCACATCGGGACTTCCCATAGCCACCATCGGCTCTATGGCCAACACCATCCCCTCCCACAACCTCGGCCCTGTGCGGGGCTTGCCGAAGTTGGGCACCTGGGGGTCCTCGTGTAGCTCCCTTCCCACCCCGTGGCCCGTCAGCTCTCGCACCACCGAATACCCACGGACCTCAACGTACCGCTGTATGGCCGAGGAGATATCCCCCACCCTGTTTCCCTCCACTGCCTGCGCTATCCCCTCCCAGAGGGCCCTCTCGGTCTCTTTGGCAAGTCTTACCTTCTCGGGAGGCACCTCCCCCACCAGAAAGGTCTTGGCCACGTCCCCCACGTACCCGTCGTAGGTCACCCCCAGATCCACGCTCACCAACTGCCCCTCCTCCAGCCTCCTCCCTCCCGGCACCCCGTGCACGACCTCATCGTCTATGGAAATGCAGATGTTCGCTGGAAATCCTCGGTATCCCAAAAAGGTCGGTTTACCCCCCCGCTCCCTTATGAGCCTGGCGGCCTCCTGGTCTATATCCTTCGTGGTCGTTCCGGGCACCATTAAGAGTTTCAAAGAACTCAAAACCTCCCACGCCAGCAGTGCGCTCGTCCGGATCCGCTCTATCTCCCACTCCTCCCGGATGAATATCATTATAGGGGCCCCCAAAAAGTATCCCGGTGAAGAACTTTTTGGGGCTATAATATCCCCAGAGCTCTCCGAACCCTCCCGAACACCTCCTCCACCCCTCCAACGCCGTCCACCTTGGCCCAGAGTCCCCTCTCACGGTAAAAGCTTCCGAGGGGCTCCGTCTTCTCTTTGTACACCCTCAGCCTCTCCCGGATAGTCTCCGGCCTATCGTCCGGCCGCTGTACCAACTCCCCGCCGCATCGGTCGCACACCTCGTCCCACCTCGGAGGACAGGTCTTCAGGTTGTACTCCTGACCGCACCGTCCACAGACCCTTCGTGCAGAAAGTCTCTCTACGATAACTTCGTCAGGAACCGTCAGGGAGACCACCCGGTCCAAGGGCCTCCCCATCTCCTCTAAGATACCTTCCAGCCCCTCCGCCTGGGGGATCGTCCTGGGGAACCCGTCCAACACGAACCCGTCCCGGCAGTCCGGCTGTGAGAGTCTCTCCCGGACGAGCTCAAGGATAACTTCGTCCGGTACAAGCTCCCCCTGGTCCATATACTCAGCAGCCCTGCGACCCAGTTCCGTCCCCTGCCTCCGGGCCTCCCTCAGGATGTCCCCGGTGGATATCTGTGGTATACCGAGTTTCGTCTGTAACTTCTTCGCCTGCGTCCCTTTGCCCGCCCCTGGCGGGCCAAATAGGACTAAACGCATATTTACCCCTCTAAAGCTAATGTCGCCGCTCGGACTTACCTCGAGCCCTAAACTCAAGACTTAAAACCTCCTCCTCCCCCTTATCCTTCCCCGCTTCAGGAAGCCCTCGTAGTGACGCATCAGGAGGTGGGCCTCTATCTGCTGGAGGGTATCCAAAGCCACGCCTACGATGATTATAGTCCCCGCCCCCCCCACGAAGCTCTGCCAACCCGCATAGATGCCCAGGGCCCTTATCACGAAGTAGGGGAGTATCGCCACCAGCGCCAGGTACACGGCCCCCGGCAGCGTGATCCTCGTGAGCACCCTGTCTATGTAATCCGAAGTCCTCTTCCCCGGCCTGACCCCAGGTATGAACCCTCCGTACTTCTTCATATTGTCCGCAAGGTCGACCGGGTTCACGACCACAGCGGTGTAGAAATAGGTGAAGAACACTATGAGGGACCCGTACAAGATCCAATACAGCCAGGACTCGTAAGAGAAAAGCCCCGCAAACCGCTCCATCACCTCGTTGCCCTGGAAGAACTGGGCCATGGTGGAGGGCAGGAACATGATGGCCTGCGCGAAGATGATGGGGATCATCCCCGCAGTGTTCACCCGGAGGGGTATGTGCGTGCTCTGTCCCCCGTACATCCTCCTTCCCACCACCCGCTTGGCGTACTGCACAGGAATCCGACGCTGCCCCTGGGTCACGTATACCACCACCCCGGTAACTCCCAGTACTGTTCCGATCAGCACAAGCTCTGTGAAGATGCCTCTGGCCCCGACCCGCAGTTGCGATATCTCGGTCAAGATCGCATCCGGCAGCCTGGCGATTATTCCCACGAATATGATCAAAGATATCCCCTGGCCGATGCCCCTCTCCGTGATCTGCTCTCCCAGCCACATTACGAAGACCGTGCCGGCCGTGATCGTGACCATCGTCAAAAACCTGAACCCCCATCCCGGATTGGGCACTATGGGCACCCCCGAGGGCGAATGTATGCTCTCCAAAAACACAGCGACGCCGTACGACTGGAGGGACGCCAGAAGTACCGTGCCGTACCGGGTATACTGGTTTATCTTGCGGTATCCCTCCGGCCCCTCCTTCTGGAGCTTCTGGAAGTACGGGATCACCGAGCCGAAGAGCTGAAGGATGATGGAAGAACTAATGTAGGGCATAATCCCCAAGGCGAAGATCGTGGCCCTCCTGAACGCCCCTCCCACGAAGAGGTCGTATAGACCGAAAAGCGTGCCCTGGGCGGTCTGGAAATACTCTGCCAACGCCTTGCTGTCTACCCCTGGCACCGGGATATGCGCTCCAAGTCTGTATACCGCCAACAGGCCGGCCGTGAACAGGATCCGATGCTTAAGCTCCGGTATCCTCCAAGCGTTCAAAAAACTCCTCAGCATCTATATCTCCGGGTCGTTCAGTTTGAAAGGACAGCTCCTTTGGTCTAATTCGCTACAACTGAAGGGCTTGGGGTATATATTTATCTATATCACCTCCACCCGACCACCCGCTTGCTCTATCTTCTCTACGGCGGAACGGCTGAACTTATGCGCTCGCACGACCAGGGGAACATCCACTTCTCCGTCCCCCAAGACCTTCACCGGACGCCGTGCCGAGCGGATCAGCCCCTCCGCCTTCATCCTCTCAGGGTCCACCGTCCCCTCCAAGCCCCTTCTCGCTATGTCTCGGAGGTTCACCACCTGATAGCGCACCCTAAAGGGGCCGTTGCCGAACCCCTTCTTGGGGAGTCGCTGGTACAGCGGGGTCTGTCCACCCTCAAATCCCGGACGCACACCACCGCCCGACCTGGCATTCTGCCCCTTATTACCCCTTCCGGAACGGCCCCCGTGCCCCGACCCAGGCCCCCTGCCTATACGCTTGGGACCCCGAACAGCTCCATTTGCAGGTCTCAAAGAGTTCAATTTCATCCTTCCACCTCCCTTACCTCCACCAGGTGGGCCACCTTGCGGACCATCCCCCGTATCTGGGGAAGGTCCTTATGCACCACCTTCTGTCCGATCTTTCGCAGTCCCAGCGCCCGCACCGTGCGTTTCTGTCGTTGGGAAGCACCTATGACGCTCCGGGCCAACCGCACCTCCAAAAACTCGCCCATAGCCTCTCCCTCAAGCCGAAGTTCTCCTGGGTATCGAAAGACGGTTCAGCTCCACCCCCCTCCTTCTGGCCACCTCCTGCGGCGATCGGAGGCTCTTCAGGCCCTCTACGGTCGCCCTCGCCAAGTTGTAAGGATTACAGGACCCAAGGGACTTGGCGAGCACGTTCCGGACCCCAGCCAGATCCAGCACGATCTTCGTCCCTCCGCCCGCCACCACACCCGTTCCTGGGGCCGCAGGGCGCAGGAACACCCGGGACGCGCCGAATTCCCCGACCCCAGGGTGGGGGATTGTGCCGTCCTCGGTGATGGAAACCTCTATAAGGGCCTTCTTGGCCGCCTCAGTGGCCTTCCGGATCGCCTCCGCTACGTCCTGCGCCTTACCCTTTCCAACCCCTACATGTCCCTGCCGGTCCCCCACGGCCGCCAGTACGCTGAAGGATCTATTCTTCCCCCCCTTGGTGACCTTGGACACGGGGTTGATGTGGATCACCTCTTCTTCCAGCTCAAATGCATTCGGATCTAATCTCGCCAACCTCCACTCCTTTCCCTAATTATAAGGGACCTCAAAAAAGTTCTTCGCTTCGCCCAGCTACTCTTTGGGGCTATAATACCAGTCCTCCCTCCCGGGCTCCCTCTGCTAAGGCCTTCACCCGGCCGTGATACCGATATCCCCCGCGACAAGCGGTTGGAGATCGCCCTCACCTACATCTATGGCATTGGCCGCTCCACCGCCAGGGAAATCCTGGAGAAG
>DTXA01000258.1 GCA_012962735.1 Candidatus Latescibacterota bacterium | reverse complement strand
GGTCCTCGGCGGTGGTGAAGGGATGGTACGAAATATCGTCCACCTTGTGGACAGCGAACATTAGGGTGTTTGTCGCAGGGGACCATGCGGGACCATAGATGATGACGTCGAAGTCATCCTTAGAAATCTGGCCCTCCGCTATGGCGGTGCTCTTCCTGGGGACGTTCTCGAAGGTATACACCCACTTGGGCGGCATAAAAGCCCAATCGCCCAGGTCGCCGTCCATCGTCGGGGTGTACTCCTCAGGGATGCAGAACAGATAATACGGATTGGAAGGCAACCCTAACCCCGTTTCAGGGTCCCCCTGGAAGGCACCCACAACGCCCGCGACAAGTAAGAGCCCCAACAGCACTGTTGCGTACTTCATCCTACCTCCTTGTTTAAGAATCCCCCCACATTTTTAACTTCCCCGACCTACTTGCTCAACCTATATACCATCACCTCCTCTCTTTTAAAGTTTAAGAACTTGGCTACAATAGGGATACCTTAAACACTTGACTCTGCTCGGAAGCAAAATATAATCGATTCCCTTCGATTTGTCAAGGGAAATTTCTCCGAGGTTTCGCACCAGAGTGGAGTGAACTAAGCCCTCTCGCTTCCCGAGGCGCAGCCCCGGTAGGGGATAGAGATATACTCCACCGAGGGTGTCCGGCGCACAGGCTGGGGGTAGAGGCTCATAAGGTGGTAGATCTCAGGGGGCATCCGGTCGGACACCGGAAGCCCCAGTTCTTTGGCTTCTTCGTAAGTGATCGGGTGGTCGTGGGTCCATCGGCCCTCGGTGAGGGCCTGGGCGATTCTATCGGCCTTCTCGGCCCCCATCTTGGGTTCCAATATCTTCTGCACGCACTTCCTGACCTGCTCTATCGCCTTCCTCCCCACGTCGGCTAATATCAGGGTTTGATCGTCTATGTGCTCCCTGTCCTTCTCCTGGAGGACCTTCAAGAGGGAGACCGCTGGGTAGTTCCCCAACTGGGGGTCCACAGGGCCCAGTACCGCATCCGGGTCCATCACTATCTCATCGGCCGCCAGTGCTATCAGGGTTCCACCGGACATGGCGTGGTGTGGCACGAACACGGTGACCTTGGCCGGGTGTCGACAAAGGGCATAAGCT
>DTXA01000257.1 GCA_012962735.1 Candidatus Latescibacterota bacterium | reverse complement strand
TAACTTATAAGAGGTCGTCGGGGTGTGGCGCAGCCAGGTAGCGCACCTGGTTTGGGACCAGGGAGTCGGAGGTTCAAATCCTCTCACCCCGATTCCTTTTTTCGTACTGGCGCCCAAAGACTTCTTCACCACTTTTTGGAGACCTGTTAACTTGGTTTAGACCAAAGACATTTGCCAGTTCGATGATCTCTATTTGGACATATATAGGTATATTGTCGCTCTGGGGGCTCCGATACGACGCTTCGGCGGAGGAGCCGGTGGCCATGGTGGTATCGGTGAGCGGAAGGGTTGAGTGGCGGGAGGGGGGGAGGTCCTCGTGGAAGCTGGCCACGAAGGGGCTTCAGCTCTTCCAGGGGTACGAACTCCGCACCGGCCTGCTCAGCCGGGCCATTATCGTGTTCGTGGCGGACGGCAGCAGGGTATTGGTGAACGAGGACACTGAGCTGACCGTGGAGGCCAGGGGCCTGGGCAGGGTCCCGAGGCCCACCAGCAGGTTGAGGATGTTCATGGGGGAGGTGTACAGCAAGGTTCGTCCCGACAGAGAGTTCGAGATAGAGACGCCAGTGTCCGTGGCCTCCGTACGGGGGACGGAATTCGACCTTTCCCACGACGCGGAACTCGAGCTTACCGAGCTTATCGTTGTGGACGGACTGGTGGAGCTGTCCAACATCCTGGGCAGGGCCTTAGCAGGTGTTTATATGCGCACCTCGGCCCGTAGGGGGGAACCCCCGACGCCCCCGGACACCCTCTCCCAGAGGCAGGTGCGGGATAAGATATCCTGGACGGAGCGGGTGGAGCCCAAGTGGCGGCTCAACCTGATCCCCGAGGGGGAAGGCAGGGTCCCGGCGGGCGGAACGCTCGAGGTCCTGATACAGGCGGTATCCCCTCGAACGGGACAGGTGGACAGAAACTGTCGGGTGACGCTATATCCCCTTTCCGTAGACCTTCCGGGCCTGCTCTTCTCCACCGACGGGGGACGCACGTGGGCGCAGGCTCCCGTGATGCGGTTGGAGAGGGGAGAGGGGCGGTTCATCCTTAGGGGGGATAAAGAGGGCGCGGCACATATTACGGCCACCGGTCCGGACTGCGCTCCGGGGGAGACGACCATCGTAGTGGCTTCCAAGAAGGGCCGGAAGGTCATAGAGTTGGAGTACTTAGATGAGGAGGGGAAGGAGCGCCGCCTCCGCATAGAGTTGGAGGAGTAGTAACTATAGCCCCAAAAAGTTTACTTTTTGGGGCCCCTGAGTTCCCGCATTTGAACCTCCTACCACGCAGACGCCTCCTTGAGGATTCCCCCTTATATGTCCCAATATATGCGGATTTACAGGTCGCTGCTCAGGCTCGTAGGGACTCCTGTAGGGCTTGATTTCGCGGGGAGTCGTGCCTATATTCCCAAGGTGGAATATGCCCGAAATTCGAGAGGAAGACCTGGTATTGTTCTTTGTGCCCTCGTGGGGCCGAAGGTATCTTCTGCACATCCGGGAACGGCCGAGCTTCTCCACCCATAAGGGGATTTTCTCCCTTAAGGAAGCCTTAGGTCGGCCCTTCGGGGTCGCTCTGCGTTCGGATCGGGGGGAGGTGGGGTATGTGCTCCGCCCCACCTTGGAGGACCTGTTGATGTTGCTGCCCCGACGGACTCAGATTATGTACCCCAAAGACATAGGGCTAACGCTGTTGAGGTTGGGTGTGGGCCGGGGGATGCGGGTGTTGGAGGTGGGCACGGGGAACGGGAACTTCACCCTCGCCCTCTCCTATTTCGTGGGCCCTGAGGGATGGGTGGTTTCCCTGGAACGGAGGAGGGACCACCTACGCCACGCCCGGGAGAACCTTCTAAGAGCCTTAAAGATCTTGGGGAACATAGGCCTTCTCCAGGTAGAGGAGACCACATGGCCCTTCCCGGACGGACCCCTGTTCGACGCCGCCTTCGTGGACATTCCGGAGCCCTGGAAGGTGCTTCCGGAGGTCCTCCGGGTCTGCTCCCCTGGGGGGCCGGTGGGTTGTATATGCCCCACTTATAACCAACTGGAACGTACAGGGGTGGAGATGGAGGCCTTGGGGATGGTGGACATCGAGGCGCTGGAGGTGCTTTATCGGAAGGTCCTCCCGAGGGAGGGGAAGACAAGGCCACACCAGGTGATGGTGGGGCATACGGCGTTTTTGATATTCGGGAGGAGTACTGTAGCTTCAAGAGAGGGGGAACGATGAGCGAGCGTATACGCCTCGGGTTCGTGCCGTCCCACAGGGTCCCGTTCGACGAGGACTGGGCTGTGGAGATGCGCCGGAGGAGCTTGAAGGTCTTAGAGGGAATCGAGGAGGTGGAGGTCATAGCCCCCGGGCCGGATCTCACGTTGGGCGGGCTTGTGCGGGACGACGAAGATGCGGAGAAGGTCGTCAGGATGTTCGAGGAGGTGGGGGTGGAGGGCTTGGCGATAGGGACTATGACCTTCGGGGATGAGGTGTCGG
>DTXA01000256.1 GCA_012962735.1 Candidatus Latescibacterota bacterium | reverse complement strand
TTCCGGATGTGCTGGAGCGGTACGGCAGGCGGTTCCAGCACATCCTCGTGGACGAATACCAGGACACCAACCTGCTCCAGGCCGAGATCGTTGAGCTGCTGGCATCCCGCAACGGGAGGAACCTTATGGTGGTCGGGGACGACGCCCAGAGCATCTACGCCTTCCGGGGAGCCCACTACGACAACATCTTCCGGTTCCCGGAGCGCAACCCCGGCACCGAGATCTTCCGCCTAGAGATCACCTACCGGAGTACCCCACAGATATTGGATTTCACCAACGCCAGCATCGGGAACAACCGGAGCCAGTACCCAAAGACCCTCCAACCAACCCGGCCCGACGGGCCTAAGCCCTTCTTGATCCCGGTGGAGGATGTTTATCAGGAGGCCAGATTCGTGGCACAGAGAGTGCTGGAGCTCAGAGACGAGGGGGTACCCCTGAGCCGAATAGCCGTCCTGTACCGGGCCCACTCCCATAGCATGGTCTTTCAGGGGGAGCTGGCTAGGAGGGGTATCCCCTACGAAGTGCGCAGCGGGCTCAGGTTCTTCGAACAGGCACACATAAAGGACGTTTTGGCCTACCTTCGGATACTCCACAACCCTTACGACGAAGTGGCATGGAGGAGGGTGCTGTTGACCCTCCCCGGGGTGGGAAACGTCCGGGCAGCACGGATATGGGAGCGCATTGCATCCTCCTCGGACCCCCTGCAGGAGCTCGGGAGGGCGGGGGATTTCCTCCCCTCGTCTGTGCTCCCATCCTGGGAGAGGTTCGCAGGAGATGTGGAGGCCTTAAGAGAGGCGCAGGACCGAGGCCCGGGGATGCTCCTCGAACTCGTCCTGGGATCTGGATACCGGGATTACCTGCACATGGCGTACGAAAACCCGGACTCCCGCTTAGAGGACCTCTACCAGCTGGCCGTGCTGGCCAGGCAGTATGAGACCTTAGAGAACTTCCTCTCCGAGCTGGTCCTGCTCGGGGAGCTATACGGCCAGGAGGTCCGTCCTGTTGTGGTGGACCCCGGGCGACTAGTCTTAAGCTCGGTTCACCAGGCCAAGGGGCTGGAGTGGTGGGCCGTGTTCGTGCTGAGAATGGCCGAGGGGTGTTTCCCCTCCCCTATGGCGCTCAGGGAAGAGGAGGGAGAAGAGGAGGAGCGGAGGGTGTTTTATGTGGCGACCACCCGGGCGCAGCAGGAGCTGTACCTGCTGTACCCTATCACAGATTACACCCCCTCCGGCTCGGTCGTCCTTTTGGGGCCTTCCAGGTTCATCCGGGAGGTGGAGGAGAGCCTGTACCAAGTAGTCCAGGTGAAGGAGGAATGAGGTTTCAGGTGGGGAAGCTGCCCCAGGGGCTCTTGAAGGAGCTTTTAGAGCGGTATGCCGTCCTGGACGAGCGGGTGGTCGTGGGTCCGAGGGTGGGGGAGGACTGCGCCGTGATAGATTTTGGGGGCAGGTACCTAGTGGCCAAGACCGACCCCATCACGTTCGCCACCGAGGACATCGCCTGGTACGTGGTCCACATCAACGCCAACGACGTGGCCACGATGGGAGCGAGGCCCATGTGGTTCCTCTGCACCGCCCTCCTGCCTGAGGGGGTCGCTGAGGAGGAGGTAGAGGCTCTCTTCGCCTCCCTGCACAGGGCGGTAGGGGAGCTCGGCATCTCCCTGTGCGGGGGGCATACCGAGATTACCTATGGGCTGGACAGGCCGATCTTGGTCGGCCAGATG
>DTXA01000255.1 GCA_012962735.1 Candidatus Latescibacterota bacterium | reverse complement strand
GCGTTTCTGGTCACGGCCCGGCTGAAGGATGGGAAAGTAACGTTCGTGGAAGTGAGGAGCGAGGCAGGTGGCGAGTGTCGGATGCGCAACCCCTTCGGGGGACCGGTGGAGCTTACGGTGCTGGGAAGCGGCGGACGACGGGCCTTGGCGGGGGATATGCTGAGGTTTCCCACCCAGCCGGGAGGGAAGTATCGCCTGGTGCCCGAGGGTGCGGTGTTGGAGGAGGACCTGAGGCCACCGGACTTCGGGGGTGAGGGCCATTGGTTCGGGGTCAAACACAGGGCGAGGTTCTGAAGACATGGGGCTGGTGGTCAGGCGGGTGGCCCTGATCTTAGCTTCGGGAGGGCCCTTCGGGTATGTGCCCATAGCCCCAGGGACGGCGGGGAGCCTTCTGGGGCTTTTGGTTTACTGGCTTCTGCCCAGGATCGAGGTCCTGGCGTGGGTAGAGGTGATAGTGCTGGGGTCCCTTGTGGGCGTATGGGCCTCGGGGAGGGCGGAGGAGGAGTGGGGGAGGGACGCCCACAGGATAGTGATAGATGAAGTGGTGGGGATGTGGGCCTCGGTGGCCTTCCTGCCCAAGTCCTTGTTGACAGCTGGGCTCGGCTTTTTTATTTTTAGGTTTATGGACATCATAAAGCCCTTCCCGGTGGGGCTTTCTCAGAGACTTCCGGGGGGATGGGGGGTGATAGCGGACGATCTGATAGCTGGGGCTTACAGTGGGCTTGCGACCTGGGGGATGTTGCGCCTGTTGGGGGAGATATGACGGCAGAGGTGATCACGATTGGGGACGAACTGGTGACCGGTTTGGTGGTCAACTCCAATTCGGCGTATCTGGGCCGGAGGCTGACCGAGCTGGGGTTCAGGGTAGTTAGGGTGACCTCGGTGGGGGACGGGCAGGAGGAGATAGCGGGAGCGTTCCGGAGTGTAAGTTCGGACGTGGTGGTGGCCACGGGAGGCTTGGGGCCCACGCCGGACGACCGGACAAAGGATGTATTCGCCGATGTGGTGGGGATGAGGCTCTTGTTGGACGAAGGGGTTTTGGAGGGCATAAGGAGAAGGTTCGCCCATAGGGGGATGGAAATGCCCCAATCGAACGTGCGCCAGGCCATGGTGCCAGAGGGTTCGGAGGTGCTGCCCAACCGGTGGGGCACCGCGCCGGGGCTATACATCCAGGTGGACAACAGGCACTTCTTCCTGCTTCCAGGGGTGCCCAGGGAGATGAAAGGGATATTTGAGGAGAGCGTTGTCTCCATCCTGAGAGAGCTTTCCGGAAGGGCAATACACTATGTCCTCCTGCGCACGACCGGGATAGGTGAGTCAGCTCTATACGAGAAGCTTTCGGATCTGGATTTAGAGAAGGTGACGTTTTTGCCTGGACTGGAAGGAGTGGACATAAGGGTGATGTGGGAGGAGGACGATAGGCCCTCCGCCTTGGTAGAGGAGATCCGCCGGAGGGCCTGGGAATTTGTGTATGCCGAGGGAGAGGAGGGGATGGAGGAGGTGGTCGGGAGGTTGCTTAAGAGAAGGAGCTGGAGGATAGCCACTGCGGAGTCCTGCACGGGTGGGTTGATCGGGCACAGGATAACGGAGGTGCCGGGAAGTTCGGATTACTTTGAACGGGGGGTGGTAGCATATAGCAACAGGGCGAAGGTGGAGCTTCTGGATGTGCCGGAGAAACTTATCCGAAAGCACGGAGCTGTGAGCCCTCAGGTCGCCAAAGCGATGGCCAAGGGTATAAAGGAGAGGTCTGGAGCGGAGGTTGGATTGGGGGTCACCGGGATAGCCGGGCCTACGGGAGGGAGTCCAAGAAAGCCCGTGGGCTTAGTCTACATCGGCGTGGCCATGCCGGAAGGGGTATGGGTTAGGGAGTTCAGGTTTGTGGGGGAGAGGTCCCAGATCAAGTTCCGGGCCTCCCAGGCGGCTCTGGATTTGGTGAGAAGGGCGATCTTGAGCGGTGAGGAGGCGAAGATTGAGTGAAAGTTCAACTTAGCTTAGAGCTATCGGAGGAATTTCTTGAAGCTCTAGGCCGATTTGCTGATCACGTGGGAGAAAGGACCCAGGGAGCTATCCCTGCCGGAGCTGGGAAACGTTTTTGTGGACTTCGTAGAGGGACCCGAAGGCCGGTACGAATAGGGAGGGAGCATGCTGAGAGCCGGTGTGGGAAGGGCGACGATAACGCCTCCTTTGGAAGCCGGGCTGGCGGGATATGGAATCTACCTACATCGGAAGGCCAGATGGGTGCACGACGACCTCACTGCCCGGGTGTTGATGTTGGACGACGGGCTCAAGCGGGTGGCCCTGGTGGCTTGCGATCTGGTGGGGTTGGACGAGTGGCTGGCCCACGCCATAAGGGCCGAGGTGCGGAGGGTCACGAAGGCACGAGATGAGGAGATTGTGCTGGCCTGCATCCATACGCACACCGGACCTACGGCGACCTTTATGAGGGGGTGGGGGGAGGTCGATCGAGGGCACTTGGAGGTCCTGCCGAAGCTCGTGGGGAGCGCGGCTTGGGCAGCTTTGGAGGGAATGGTAGATGTAGAGGTAGGGGCGGGCTCTGGGGAACACTCTGACTTGGCCTGGAACCGGACCCGCACGGAGGAGGGACATATAGATCCTGATGTGCCGGTTTGGGCGTTTCGGGCCAAGGACGACGGGAGGCTCGTGGCCACAGTGATTTCATACGCCTGCCATCCGGTTATGCTCGGGCCCAAACCCGTGATCTCTGCGGACTACGTGTGGGCGACCCGACTGCAGGTTGAGGAGGAAGTGGGGGGGACGTGTCTCTTCTTTACGGGAGCCTGTGGTGATATAGATCCTGTCTCCAACAGTAAGGCATGGGGGAAGGCAGACTTCGATAGAGTGGAGCGGGACGGGAGGGCGCTCGGGATGAAAGCGGCTGAGGTGGTGAGGGGGATGGAGTTCGGGGATGTGGGGCTGAAGCTCTGGGCCCGGAGGGTGGAGCTGCCCCTGAGGGTGCCGGGTCCGGGTGAGGAGGAGGCGTTTTTTGAGGAGGTGAAGGAGTTTGCTGCCCCCCAGGGGGTCCTCGAACAGGAAAATGATATGGCACGGAGGCAGTGGCTGGCCCGGATGGCGATGTTCAGGGGATGGGAGTCGGAGAGGTGGCTTGAGCTGATGGAGGCTTGGTATCCTGGGGAGATCGTGTGGACCGACGAGGGGTGGGCCCCAGCCTGGAGGAAGGATGGAGGACATCCGGGGGTTCTGAGGGTCGCCTTCAGGGCTGTAGCTTTGGGGGACTCGGCACTGGTGGCCGTGCCGGGGGAGGTCTTTTCCCGGATAGGGAAGGCGGTGAAAGAGGTGTCTCCGTTCAGGCCTACTTTCTTCGTGGGTTATGCAGACCGGTACATAGGGTACATCCCCACAAGGGAGGACTTTCAGATCAAGTCCTACGCATCCTCCTTTGTGCCCTTCCTTTCGGACCTTTTCCCTTACAGAGAGGACGTGGGAGAGGTGATGGTCCGGGAGGCGGCGGGGTTGTTGGAGGAGATGCGGAGGTAGGAAGGAGTTCTTATGGCCCAGGTGCGCACCTTCGTAGCGGTGGACATATCGGATGAGGCCAGAAGATCGGTCCAGGACTTAGAGGACGAGCTAAGACGATACAGGGCGGATGTGCGATGGGTTGCGCCGGAGAATCTCCACCTTACTTTGAAGTTCTTAGGGGAGATTGAGGAGGAACGTCTGGAGGAGGTTTTCTTCGGGGTGGAGGAAGCGGTATCTGGGGTGGGACCGTTCCAGATGGTCCTTGAGGGGCTCGGGGGATTTCCGGGCCTCGGGAGGCCGAGGGTGCTCTGGGTGGGTGTCTCGGAGGGGGCGGGAGAGCTCCGGGACTTAGCTGAGCGTGTGGAGGGGAGCTTAGAGCGCAGGGGATTTCCACGGGAGGGGAGACCCTTCTCCCCTCACCTCACCATAGGCCGGGTGAGGCAGCCTTCCGGGAGGCTGGGACAGTTGACGGCTGTGATGCGAGAGAAGGACTTCGGGCCCGAGGAGGTTCGGGTGGAGGAGGTGAAGGTGATGAAGAGCGAGCTTATGCCTTCTGGGGCGGTTTATACAACTTTGAGAAGTTTTGCGTTGAGGGAGTGATGAGCGATGACGGAGGCAGCCGCCCGGAAGAAGAAGGTTTCGTATTTGGGCTATCTATCCCTCAGGATGCCTTGGGGAGGCTGAAGAGGGTGTTATACGAGAGATACGGGGTTAAAAAATACTGGGTTGTGGACCCAGAGGCGAAGCAGGTTGAAGTATGGGCTCTGGAAGGGAGAGGATATCTGGGGCCCAAGGTGTATGGTTTCGAAGATGAGGTCTCCGTCCGGACTATACCGGAGCTGGCGATACTGTTGAACCAGATCTTCGGATGATATGGAAGTTAATAAGATCTACCTTATGGACTGCTTGGAGGGGATGAGGCTTTTGGAGCCCGAGACCGTGGATGTTGTGATCACTTCCCCTCCATACAACATCGGGGTTAGTTACGGGAAATATAAGGACAGGTTGCCTAAAGAGCGGTATTT
>DTXA01000254.1 GCA_012962735.1 Candidatus Latescibacterota bacterium | reverse complement strand
GTGGGCCGTGCAGGAATCGAACCTGCGACTCCCTGCTTAAAAGGCAGGTGCTCTACCACTGAGCTAACGGCCCTCGGTTGAATTATATCGCCCTTGTCCCCGTAGATCAAGGCTCGTCAGATCGCGACCAGCTCAACGTCGGCTGCGGAGTGGACCTCCCACCCGAGGGGGACGACGGCGACGGTCCGCGCGGCGCGGAGTCCACCGTAGGCCGAGGAGGTGAAGATAGTGAGGCACCTCCCCTCGAACATCTCCTGAGGCGCATCGGGCTGGTGGGAGCGGATGAGCAGGTTCTTCCCGAAGCGACGCATTAGCCGTTCGAAATATCCTTGCCCAAACTGTGGTCTCCCCCACATCCCTCCTAGAGAGTCGCCGGGGGAATCGGCCCAGTCGCCCCAGGTGATCTGCCGCCAGGGCTCGCTCCCTGGCTCGATCTCGTTAATCTCTTCAAGCTCGGCCACGTCCGGGAGCGCCCCGTGGAGGGCGATCACCCCGTCGGCCGTCGCGGCTAGGGGGAGCTTGGCCAAGGTTTCGGCGTAGACCCTCTCCCGCTCTCGGTCGAGCCCCAACCAGAAGTCGGCCGGGGAGAATTTTGCAATGGCCCAGCTCTCATGGTTTCCCATGAGGAGGAAGAGATCTTGGGGATGCCTCAGCTTCTGCTCTAACAAGAAAATGATGTTCTCCCACGAGTGGGGCCCACGATCGACGTAATCCCCCAAAAAGACAAGCTTTGTCCTGGGGACCAAGTATCGGGAGATGACCCGCTCGCTCGCCTCGAGGTCCCCGTGGGTATCGCCGACGAAGACGACCCGCTCGTTATCTCCCTGAAGCTCGATCAGCCTCGGTTCTCCCTCGAAGAGCCTCCCCGCCTCCTGCAGGAGCTCAAACTCTGGTCTCATCGAATCTCAACTCTATCTGGAGATCATAGGGGAGCAGAAGGGAAGGTGCAAAAATCTTGGTGGGCCGCGGAGGACTCGAACCTCCAACCCCCCGGTTAAGAGCCGGATGCTCTGCCAGTTGAGCTAGCGGCCCCAATGGGATATTATCCCATCCGGACGGCTCTGTCAAGCCTTTGCAAAGTTCTGTTCAAATAAGAGCTGGGAGGAGACCGTAGGTAGGATGGTAACAGTTCCAGGCGAGGGAGGTCCCCTGATGGAGAACCCCTTCTTGATCGGCGAGCGGCTATATCTTCGGCCGCTGGAGATGGAGGATGTCTCGACCTGCCTCCGCTGGATCAACGATCCCGAGGTGACGCGGACGCTCGCAATGTATCGCCCGTTGAACGAGCCCCGGGAGCGGGAGTGGTTCGAGCGGCT
>DTXA01000253.1 GCA_012962735.1 Candidatus Latescibacterota bacterium | reverse complement strand
GGCCATATACAACGCCCGGCTTTACAGGGAAATGCGGTGGATGAAGGAATACAGCGAGAGCGTACTGAGAAATATGCAAGGCGGGGTGGTCACGGTGGACGCCGACCGGAAGATAGTCGTCTTCAACCCCGCCGCGGAACGGCTGACAGGGCGCCCGGCCGAGGAGGTGTTGGGGAAGCCCCTAAGCGCGATAGACCGTGGAATCTCAGGACCCCTCAGAGAGGCCTTAGAGGACGGCCGGGTGTACACGCACCAGGAGGGTATACTGAACGACCATACTCCACCTATACCCATAATCTTCAGCACCTCCCTCCTACACGACCCTTCAGGCCGACATGGGGCCGTTATGGTATTTAGCGACCTCTCCTACATCCGTCGCTTAGAACAGGAACGCAGCCTGGCCGAGCGGATGGTATTGGTGGGCACCATGGCCGCGGAGCTCGCCCACGAGATCAAAAACCCCCTAGTCTCCATCCGTACCTTCACCGAGCTCCTCCCCGAGCGTCACGAGGACCCCGAGTTCCGGAGGTATTTCCAGGAGGTGGCCTTAAAGGAGCTGGACCGGATAAATGCCTTGATCGCCCAGCTTTCAGAGACGGCCCGTCCCCCTTCTTTCCAAAAGGCCCCCATCGATCTCCGGGAGGTCATAGAATATACCCTGATGCTCATAGAGGAGCGGGCCAGGAAATCCGAGGTACGCATAGTCCGGGATTACGACCCCGGGTTGCCTCAGGTGATGGGGGAGACCAC
This sequence comes from Candidatus Latescibacterota bacterium, assembly GCA_012962735.1. Taxonomy (GTDB): domain Bacteria; phylum Latescibacterota; class 4484-107; order B68-G9; family B68-G9; genus B68-G9. Next base: position 5,026 of record DTXA01000253.1, on the reverse strand, counting down.
GAGGATGCGGCAGCTTTTCCTCAACCTTTTGTACAACGCCTTAGAGGCCATGCCAGAGGGGGGTACGCTCACCGTCTCAGCAGCTCGGGGGGACGGCACCTGGGATGGGTACGTCGAGGTACGCATCAGGGATACCGGGAAGGGTATACCAGAGGACCGCTTAGAGCGGGTGTTCGATCCGTTCTTCTCCACAAAAGAAGGGGGAATGGGGTTGGGATTGACCATCTGTCGGCGGATCGTCCAGGACTTCAAGGGAGATTTACACCTGGAGTGCAACCCGGAAGGCCGTGGGGTTACGGCCTTCGTCCGCCTTCCGGCTGTAGATCGTAAGGAGGTGATCGGTGTGGTCGGTGCTGATCCTCACTGGACACCCTGAGCTCGCACGGAGGATCGAAGACGTCCTCCCGGAAGGGGTCTTAGCCATCCCGATCTCCCGCGAAGACCTCCAGGAGACCCTGTGGACCGTTCCGGCGGATCTGGTGATCGCAGAGGTCTCCGGGCCGAAGGACTTGGATCTTTTGGAGCTGTGCCGTTCGCTCCAAGCCTCTTGCGTGTTGCTCGGAATAAGGCCTGAGGAGGAGCTCTGGGAGCCGGATCACCGGCTCTTTACGCTATGCGACTTCGTCCTCAAGGAGCCCCTCTCCCGGCTTGAGTTGTCCGGTGCCGTAGAACGGGCTTTGGAGAAGCGCCGCCTCCTCCAGAAGCTCCAGGCTCTCGAAACCGTTTCGGCACGCGCAGCTCCGACCTCGCTTCCTCAGGACCTCTTAGCCACATCTCACATGCTGAAAGAATTCGCTCGTTTTTTGAGCACAGGCTTCGACCTAAGCCGGCTCACCGAGCTCTTCTTAGAGGCGGTCTCCCGACTGGTCTCCCCCGGCAAGATGGTACTCCTTTTGCAGGACCTTTCCTCGCCCACCTATCGAGTCCACGCGCACAGGGGCCTTTCGGGGCCTCATATAGACCGATTGGAGCTGAGGGGAGGGCAAGGCCTTCCGCTCTGGTTCTCGACTGAGGGGCGAATCCTGTACCACGAAGAGACCTCCTCCGATCCCCTCTCCTTAGAGGCCCGCAGGGATATGGAGATGCTCCAGAGCATTATAGTAGTCCCCCTTATAGCCCGAGGGCATTTGGTGGGCATCTTAGGCTTGGGAAGACGGGTCACCGGTGCGCCTTACACCCAGGAGGAACTGGAGACATTGTTTACGCTCGGAGGTCATGTGGCTATGGCCATACAGGACATCCAACTGCACCGCCAGATGGAATACCAGAAGGCATATATAGAACAGATCCTCTCGGGCATGAGCAGCGGTGTGGTCAACATAGACCGCAGAGAGCGGGTGACGTTCTTCAACCGCAGGGCCGGGGAGATATTGGGGAAGGACGTCTCCGAGATGTTGGGCGAGGACCTGCGTCATCTTCCATCTCCTTTGGGAGACATGCTCTTCGAGACACTTCAAGGAGGGAAGACGTACTGGAAACACACGGTAAAGCTGCTCCCCGACCGCAAGCCCTTGGAAGTAAGCACCTATCCCCTCCGGAATGGGGATGAGATCATAGGCAGCGTTATGCTCTTCGACGACATCTCCGACCGTGTGCGGTTGGAGGAGGAGCGTATCCGCTCGGAACGGTTGGACCTGCTCCACAGGGTCGTGGGATGGATAGCCCACGAGGTGAAAAACCCCTTAGTCTCGATACAGACCTTCGTGGAGCTCCTTCCGGAGCGTTACGAGGACCCGGAGTTTAGGGAGCAGTTCCAGGCGGTTATGGGCCAGGAGGTCCAGAGGCTAAACGGGCTGGTGGAGAAGTTGGTAGCCTTAACCGAAGGAAGACCCTACGAATTCCGCACAGGGGACATCCGCCCCGTCTTAGAGGGGGTCGTGAAGGATATAAAGGAACAGAACAAGGGGAACCTCAACCTCTCCTTCAAAGGAGACCTCCCCCCTGTGCGCCACGATCCTGTCCAGCTCTCCAAGGCGTTCCGTTACATACTGGACCATATACTGAGCGAGGTGCCGCCTGGCAGCCCTGTTTCGGTCTCCGCCGGCCTCGGGACCGGACCAAATGTGGTGATCTACATATCCAGTCCATCTTTAAATATGTCTTCAGAACAGGCGGACAAGCTCTTGGATCCCTTTCAGAAGGGAAGCTTATTGGACTTAGGGCTCTGTGCAAGCCGGAAGATCGTGGAGGACCATAGGGGGGCCGTCTCGGTGGAACCACGGGCCAAGGGAATCCGCTTCACCGTCCGGTTGCCCGTAAGCCCGAAGGAGGACGGCGATGGAAAGGCCGAAGGTACTCGTAGTGGACGATGAGCTGGGTCCCAGGGAATCCCTGAGGATGATCCTGAACCGGCAGTACGATGTGGCCACGGCCGACAGCGGCCCTACGGCCTTAGAACATCTGGCATCCAATCCCGTGGATGTGATGCTACTGGACATCCGGATGCCGGGGATGGACGGTATGGAGGTGCTCCGCAGGGCTAAGCACCTCCGGCCCGACATAGAGGTGGTGATCGTCACGGCTTACGCCTCCTTGGAAACTGCCCAGGAGGCCATCCACCACGAGGTCGCCGGGTACCTGGTAAAACCCTTCGGCAAGGAGGAAGTGCTCGAAGCCGTGGCAAAGGGACTCCAACGTAGGGTTCGGAGTAAACGGCCCAAGGAGGAGATCAGACGTCTGGTAGAGCAGATGAGGGCCTTGAGCAAGGTCTCCTCTAAGGTCGGCGTCCCCTTAGACGCCCTCCGGGAAGCCGCCCGTTCGGTGGGGGCGGACGGTTATGCCTTCTACCTGTGGGGACCTGAGGCCGACTTTCAGGGGGAGGGCTTCCCCCGCTTTCTCGCCGAAGCTGTCGCCGGCCGGGCTTCCCTACTCCAGAAGCCCTGGTCCCATATAGATGTGGAGGGGCCCCTGAGGAAGGAGATGGAGGAGGCCGGACTTGAGGTATTGGTCTCGGTGCCCCTGCAGATGGGGGAGAAGGTCTGCGGCGTGGTCCTGTGGGGATGGAGGAAGGCACAAGGCCTATCTCCTATGGAGGGAGAACTCTTGGGCGCCTTAGGAGGTCAGATAGCCTTGGGTATAACCTACCGGAGGATGTACCGGGAGCTGGAACACAGGACCCAGGAACTGCGCCGCAGGGTGTTGCAACTGGACCTACTGAGGGCCATATCCACCGCTGTCCTGCGCCATTTGGACTTAGAGACCATCTTAGAGGAGGTGTCCGAGAATCTTATGGCCGGGCTTTACGAGGAGGCCCGAGTGGTGCTCGACGGAGGGAAAACGGCCCGTGAGGCCCGGGAACGCCCAGAGGGCGAGAGCGTCCAACGCCTCCAACCTATCTGGGTGAACGGTCAGGCGGTTGGCCACTTAGAAGTCCGTTCCTCCAGTCCCCTGGAGGAGGGGGAAAGGGAACTTCTGACACTGCTATCCGAACACATAGCCATCGCCATCCAGAACGCCCGCCTTTACGAGGAGGCCCGCCGGAGCCGGGCGTACCTGGAGAGCCTCGTCCAGAATGCAGGGGACGCGATCTTGACCCTGGCTCCCCAGGGAACCATCCGCTCCTGGAACCGGGCTGCGGAGAAGATCTTCGGGTACAGGGCCGAGGAGATCGTCGGAAGGCCTATCTGGGACCTGATCCCCGAAAAGGTCTGGCTGAGGAAGCGGGAGAGGGTACTGGCCGACGGCGGGGCCTCCAGGTTCGAAGTGACGGGAAGGCGCAAGGATAACTCTCAGATAGACTTAGAGATACTCCTCTCCCCGATGGGGGAGGGGGCTGGAGGGGACCTCTCCGCCATCATAAGGGACGTCACCGAGCGCAACCTGCTCCGGGAGCAGCTCGTCCAGTCCGAGAAGCAGCGGGCCCTAGGAGTGCTGTCCGGCGGCATCGCCCACAACTTCAACAACATCTTAGCCGGGATCCTCGGCTACGCCCAACTGCTCCAGATGGGCCTCCCAGACGGGGAACCCTTTAAGAAGCTCCGGGAGGGGCTCAAGACCATAGAGCGGGCGGCCGTGGAGGGAGCGGCCATCGTACGCAGGCTCCAGGACTTCACCCGTGGGCGTCCTGAGCGCCCCTTCGAGGCCGTGGACCTCAATGCGGTCGTCCGGGACGCTGTCGCCATGACCAAGCCGAAATGGAAGCACGAGCCCTCCTCTAAGGGGCTTCACATCGAGGTTCGCACGGAACTGGGAGAGATATCCTCCGTGCACGGCAGCTGCTCGGAACTGACCGAAGTGCTGATCAACCTTATCTTCAACGCGGTGGACGCTCTCCCCAATGGAGGGGAGATCCGCATCAGAACTTGGTCCGAGGGGGCATGGGTAGGGCTTTCCGTGGCGGACGACGGGGTTGGGATGTCGGAAGAGGTGAAGAGGCGGGTCTTTGAACCCTTCTTCACCACTAAGGGACCTAAAGGCTTGGGATTGGGGCTGAGCGTAGTTCAAGGGATCGTGGCCCGTCACGGTGGCACCATAGAGGTCCAGAGCAAGGAGGGCAGGGGCACGGCATTCCTCATGCGCTTCCCCGTCCTCCACGAAATACATCCTGCCTCCCATCCCAGGCCGGGCTGGGGGGAGGTCTGTCCCATCCGGATGCTTGTGGTGGAGGACGATGAAGGTGTGCAGGGGGTGTTCCGGGAGATCAGCCGGCGCATGGGCCATCATGTAGAGGTGGTGCCGTCCGGCAAGGACGGGCTGAAGCGCCTAAGCGAGGGGTCCTTCGACGTACTGATAGTAGACCTAAGCATCCCTGATATCAGCGGATGGGAGGTGATTGAAAAGGCCAAAGACGCAGCCCCGGATGTCCCCATAATCCTCTGCACCGGATGGGAGGTGGAGAAATCTCCGGAACACCTTCAGGCCCAGGGTATTCAAGCTGTGGTACCCAAGCCCTTCCAGATTGGAGATATGCTCCGGGCCATAGAGGAGGTCTTGGGGAGGGACTATATCTCCAAGAAATGATCGTCCACTTTAAAGAGGCCTCTCCTTCGGTCTAATACAAGGGGGCGAAGCGAAGAACTTTTTGGGG
>DTXA01000252.1 GCA_012962735.1 Candidatus Latescibacterota bacterium | reverse complement strand
TCACCCTGAACTGGGGCTCCCGGGCATCTCTCTTTATTAGCACGCAGAGGTCAAGGTCGCTACCTGGGCTTAAATCGCCCCTCGCCACCGAGCCGAAGCGGATGATCCTCTCAGGCCCAGCCTTCTTCAGGATCTCCACGACCTTCCGCGTCTCCGCATCATAGAAGGCTTTTAGTTCCACTTGCTTTTTCCCAGCCATTGGCTTTAACCCTCCTCCCCAACCGCCGCAAGATTGACCCCAGGATGTAGATGCTTACCGCTGCCAGGAGGATAGCACCCACCCTAACCAGGACGATGCCCAGGCCACGCTCTAAGGGGATGCGGGGGAAAAGGGCATCCCAAATAAGCCCCGCCAGCTCAGAATCCACCACCTGGCCCACCGCCAGGGCTGCGCCTATAATGCCCAGGATGAGGTTCGTCCGCCCCTCGATTTGGCCTCGCTCGATAGAGACTTGGGCTCCGATGGCCTGAAAGGCGACCTCGGCCTCATCGAGGGTGGCCCTGAGGTAGGAAAGGTCGGCTTCCATTTGCTCCTCCCTTAGGCGGTAGCGTTCTAGAGAGGGAAGAAACATGCGGTCATCCTTGGGGGGCGAGCCTCCGAAGAGGCGCCCTAAGTAACCTTCCAGGTTTTCCCTGCTGATGGAGATGGTGTTCTTCATCTTCAAAATATCGCTCACGCAATCTGCAAGCTCGGTGTAACGCACAGCCAGGCCGTTCAAGCGTGCCTCCAGATGCTCCAGATCCTCCAGGCGGATAGCTGCCAGGTCAAGCTGGGCGTCAACCTCCCTCTCGGCCCCCTCCGCTCTGGGATATATCTCCTCCTCATAAGGGGTGAGGAGCCTTTCTATCTTCTGGCGGTGTATCTCCAGAGCGGGGAAAAGTTCGTGGAAGAAATCGCTGGCTCTTGCCTCGGCCTCCCTATTGGGGTAAAGAAGCAGGAAGGAGTGGTCGGCGAGGCGGTGGAGTTGGCCGTATGGGAGGGAGATTTGCGAAAGCTCCTCACCAAGCCCGGCCCAGGAGAGGAAGACGGCTCGACTGAGCTCGCCGAAGTCCTCCTCGGCTACACCTTCCCCTGCCAGGCCTCCCAAACAGATGGATTCCCCAAAGAGGTCATCTCTCAAAGGATGCCAGATTTCCCCGCGCATCTCGGCGAAAACCCGAGGCTCGTAATCGCCCACCCAGGTGTAGCCGAGCTCCAGTGTGAAGATATCGCCGTGGGTGCGGGCCTCAACAAAATAGACCCGCTTTCCATCGTCCCTCCATAACTGGCCGCTGTTGAAAATGGGTTGGCTCAGATGGCGGTCTCGCTTGAGGGATAGGAAGCAAGGGGAAGGCGCCTCCTCTCCCGCCAGGCCGTAGATATGGCCGACGGCCTCCCGGAGCGCTTCCTCGAAACAAGCACGGCGCCTCTCCTTTGCCTCCTCGTCGTCCCCCTCAAGCCAGCGGTGGTAGAAGATATATTGGACGATGACTGGGTCGGTGACCTTCATCCGCCTTTGCCCTCCTCAGAAAGCTTTTGGATCGCCTTCTGAAGGCGGTTGGCCAGTTCTCTCAGTTCCCTCTCCTCGCCCGATGGCGGTGGGATGACGGCCTGACTTGGAACGCCGGCGATGACCCGCCTTGTGTAAGGGTATTCCCCAAAGATGCCGATGAGCTTATCCACCGCCCCCGCCAGTTCATCGTATGTGGAGGCCTCCCCGAATTCAGGGGCCAGCTCGCTCAGGCCCTTCCTGAAACCCTCCCACTCCTGGGGCGAGAGGTTAGTCCTTATGTCGTCCATTTCCTCCTCGAGGATGCTTAGGAGTTCTTTCATTTTGGCTACCCTTTCTTTTTTGCTCCCTAAACCCCGGGCTTTTCAAAGCTCTTACGCCTACCCTTGAAAAGGGAAAATGAAGGTCGGGGGGACACCCCCCGTGCCCCCCCGGCAGGGGGCCTTGCCCCCTGCACCCTAAACCCCGAAGGCCTGGAAGGCCGCCCACCAATAGGGGTGGGTGAAGGGACGATAATCATCCGGCTCGTCGGAGAGTGCCTTTAGCCTGACCCCTTGAAGGCGCAGCTTTATCCTCTCTCGCCACCCCCTCTCCCTTTCCAACTCGCCCTCAAGCTGCCCTCTTATCCTCTCCAAATCGGGGCGTATCTCCCTTACAGTGGCTTCCTTCAGCCAGCTCTGTGCCTCCCTCAGCGCCTCGGCGATTCCCATCCCCCCTTTGGTGATATTACTATAAAAACGCCTTATCAGCAAGCTGGTCGCCATATCGTCCACCGCCCATAGCGAGGAGACAACAGCAGGGCTTCCCGCCTGCAGGAAACCGGCGGGAAGCCCAACGAACTCCTCAGCAAGCTCCCTGAACTCCACAAGCGAGGTCTCACAGGCGCTCATAACGACTAGACGGGCGATAGGAAGCCTCACCCTCTCGAAAATCTCCCTCAATGTGAGATTGCGGTCAGATAATGCGAGCGCCGACTCAAGCGGGTCAACGGGGTTGAAACCCCCGTGGCACGAGAAGTGGAGGAAGTGATGATGGGGAATCTCCTTCAGGACCGCATCCACCTCGCATTTTTCATGCCAAAGCACCTTGTGCTCCTCGAAGAGGCCCTCTATGTTCCTCACCTCGTCGTCGGTGAAGACGAGGTCTCGCTTTGGGTTGGCAACGGCGAAGAAGGTTTCCTCATCCCTCCCCTCCTTCATCCTCGCTAGGCAGCGAGCCAGCACGGTGGCGCTAGGGGCGTAGATTATCTCGTAGTCGTCCAAAAGGTAACGCCTGCCATTCGCTTCTTCCCTCCAAGCCCCATGCAGGGGCAGGATGTGCAGATAGCGGTGTGGTATGAGGATGATGCGCTTTATCCCCAATCGCTTGAGGAGGGCATCCAGGGGGGCGATGAGATCCTCGTAGAGTGCTCCCGTCACACCCTCGATGGTCTTAAGCCAGGCCCGACGGGCCTTCGAGGTGCGCTCGCTGAGGTATGCGTAATACCTCACCAGCCACCCATCAACCAGCTTCCCCTCCTCGTCGAACTCCACAAGCAGCCGCCTCAGCTCCTCCAGCCCAAAATCGGGGATGTGGACGATGTGTAAAGCGCCGTCTGCAAGCACCACGAAGGCCCTCGTCCCCTCGTCCTCGGTGACCTGGAACTCGACGATGGCGGTTGGGATGTCCGTTGGGACTAAGGAGCAAATGCCTTTGAAGTCAAGCGGCTCAATGGCAGGGACGAAGTCGGGGTCGCGGGCGGCTATCCTTCCCTCCACCCCCTTAAGCATCTCCCGAACCTTCATGCTCTCCTCGCGCACCCTTCGCCTACTTTCCCTCCAGGCGCTTTCCTGAAGCTCCCTCACCTCCCTAGGGGCGGCTTCGAGTCCCATAGGAGGCCTCGCCAACCCCTCAAGCTCCATCTGCAGGCGGAGGTCCTCCGAAAGAAGGCGCTCGTATTCCGATACAAGCCCCTGCGGGACTTTGTTTGGGTCCGGGCGGATTTCCGTGCGGGCCATCATCTCGATAAGGTTTCTCGTCTTCGCCCTCTCGAGCCAGCCGATTGCCTCAGCCTGGCGGCCCGCCTTGATGCAGGACAGCACAAGCCTGTCGAATGTCCGGAAGTTTGCGGCGATGAGCCTGCGGCGCTCCTCCAGGGAGAGGGCCTCCGTCCTCATCGCCTCGATCGCCTCGACTGCCCAACCGTAGACCTGGCGTGCCCTATCCCAGTCCTTGAGCTTCCCGTAGTAAAGGTGGCCGAGATTGTTGCAAACCCTTCGCACCTCATCCCTTATCCCGCCAAGGCGATATTCTTCGATAGCGCCCCCGAAGCAGTATATGGCCTCGTCGAACCTCTCGGCATCCCTGTAGGCAAGCCCAAGGTTGTTCTGGGTCATGGCCCATTGGACGGGGAAGTCCTCCCTCCTGTAGACCTCAAGGGCGGCCTTGT
>DTXA01000251.1 GCA_012962735.1 Candidatus Latescibacterota bacterium | reverse complement strand
TGACGATGTGCTGGAGCTCTATCTTCGCGCGCCTCCAGTCCGATACGGAGTACTTTTCATCGTCCTCCCTCCTCGTTTTATAGATCTCTCTATTCTGGAAGTCGCTTATCCATATAGATCTGCCATCGTACGCAAGCCCCGCTGGAAAGGAGCCCGGGGACCTGAAGCTCAGCACCGCCGTCCCGTCGGTGGTCACCATGTAGACCTCGTCGTCCGTCCTGTCCGAGACCCAAAGGTACTTCCCGTCGAAGCAGAGCCCCCTGGAGTCCCCCGATGGTGCCCGGAAGCATCCTATTACAGCCCCGTCGTCCGGGTTCAACTTATATACCATATCGTCGGCGTCGTCCACGGCCCACAGCGCCCCCTCCCCCCATGCAAGCCCCCTCACGGAACGCCCCGGGGCAGGATATACCCCTTCTACATTTCCGGTCCCTGGGTCCAGCACGTAGATGCCCTTCGTATCGCGGTCGGATACGTAAAGGCGGTCCTGGCCCCACGTCAGTCCCTGGGGGAACGGCCCCGGGGAAGGTAGGGAGTCCAAGACCTCGCCGCTTTCGGGGTCCAAGGAGAACAGCATCCCACGCCTCGCATCCGGACACCATAGCCTCCTCCCATCCCATGCCAGGTCTCCAGGCCAATTCCCCGGGGATGGAAAGGATGAGACAACATCCCCGGGCGCTGCGAGGGCCAACTTGAGAAGCAGTATAGATAGGATCGCCATCTCTTACCCTATTTTGTTACATTATCCAAGGAACTTCACCATCACCAATGCATCCTCGTGAGGATTTTCGTAATATCCCTTGCGTACGCCAGTTTCAAAAAACCCATGAGCAAGATAAAGCCTCCTTGCAGCCTCGTTTGAGACCCTTACCTCCAAGGTGGCCCTGATAATATTTCTCTGCTTTGCAAGGTCCAATATATGGCTCAACAGGGCACTTCCTATCCCTCTTCTGCGATATGCCTTGGCCACTGCTAAGTTGCCTATATGCATCTCCTCCTTGGAGAACCATGAGACTGCATAACCGACCAAGCCATCGAGCTCGGCTACGATGGCCTCGTAGTTAAGGTTCACGATCGCAAGGAGGAAATCTTCCTCGTTCCAAGGATTAGAAAACGACCCCTTCTCTATGGAAAGGACAGCAGGGATGTCGTCAAGCTCCAACTGTCTGATC
>DTXA01000250.1 GCA_012962735.1 Candidatus Latescibacterota bacterium | reverse complement strand
CTCCCGGGTGTGCGTCCTCTACAATTTTAGATATATCTTGGCGGAAAATTTGTCAAAAATTTTATCACTTAAGTGGATTATGTTAACCTGAACGATCTCTCCACGATCGGTGGCCCCTGCAGCGGTCGGGAAAAGGTTTGACTTTAGCCTCAAGATGTTTTAAATTTTAATCTCACTTTCGGAGAAAGATGTAAAACCTCGGAGGTGGAGCAATCTTGATATCTCCAAAAATGATCGTTCATTTTAAAGAGGCCTTTCTTTCGGTCTAATACAAGGGATCCCCAAAAAGTATCTGAGCGAGGCAACTTTTTGGGGCTATATTAAGGAGAAAGGGGGTTATGTTCAGACCTGTACCTAAGACTCTGGATTTCCCCCAGCTCGAGCACCGGGTCCTGAAGTTCTGGGAGGAGACCCGGGCGTTCCAGAAACTTGTGGAGAAGACCAGAGGCAAGCCCCGCTTCTCTTTTCTCGATGGACCCATAACAGCCAACAACCCTATGGGAGTGCATCACGCCTGGGGGAGGACCTATAAGGACATATACCAGCGCTTCCGGGCGATGACCGGACACGAGCTTCGCTATCAGAACGGCTTCGACTGCCAGGGGCTCTGGGTAGAGGTGGAGGTGGAAAGGGAGCTGGAGTTCAAGTCTAAGCGGGACATAGAGATATACGGAATAGAGAGGTTCGTGGAGAAGTGTAAGGAAAGGGTAAGGAAATTCTCCCGGATCCAGACCCAGCAGTCCATCCGCCTTGGGTACTGGATGGACTGGGATAATTCCTACTACACAATGTCGGACGAGAACAACTATACCATCTGGTACTTCCTGAAAAAGTGCCACGAGCGGGGATACATCTACAAGGGACACGATGTGATGCCCTGGTGTCCCCGGTGCGGGACCGGCATCTCGGATATGGAGATAGCCACCGAGGGGCATCAGGAGCGCACCCACCTGAGCCTTTATCTCAAGTTTCCACTGCTGGACCGTCCGGGGGAATACCTCTTGGTCTGGACCACCACGCCTTGGACCCTGACCTCCAACGTGGCAGCGGCCGTGCACCCTGACCTCACCTACCTCAAGGTCCGCCAGGGGAAAGATGTGTACTACTTAGCCGAGGCCAGGAGGGAGGTGTTGAGGGGGAAGTACGAGGTCTTAGGGAGGGTCAAGGGGAAGGCCCTGGTCGACCTGCGGTACAAGGGGCCCTTCGACGAGTTTGAGGCCCAGAGGGGAGTGGAACACAAGGCGATCCCCTGGGACGAGGTGAGCGAGGCCGAGGGAACTGGGGTCGTCCACATAGCGCCGGGATGCGGCAGGGAGGACTTCGGCCTGAGCGAGGAGTTCGACCTGGTCGTAATAGCTCCCATAGATGAACTCGGCATCTTCTCGGAGGGGTTCGGTTGGCTGATGGGGAAGATGGCATCTGAAGTCTCGGAGGAGATCGTACATGACCTGAAAGAGAAGGGGCTCCTCTACGCCACCGAGATGTACACCCACAGATATCCGGTATGCTGGCGGTGCGGCACCGAGCTTCTGTTCAGGCTCGTGGACGAGTGGTTCATCTCCATGGACGAACTCCGCTGGCGGATAATGGAGGTGGCCAAGCAGATAAAATGGCTTCCGGACTTCGGGCTCGACCGGGAGCTGGACTGGCTCCGAAATATGGGCGACTGGATGATATCCAAGAAGAGGTTTTGGGGTCTGGCCCTCCCCATATACGAATGCCCCCAGTGTGGCAGCTTAGAAGTCATAGGGGGAAAAGAAGAGCTGCGGGAAAGGGCTGTGGAGGGGTGGGAGAAGTTCGAGGGGCATTCCCCCCATAGGCCGTGGGTAGACCTCGTGAAGATCCGATGCCCCGAGTGCGGCTCCCCCGTCCCCAGGGTCCCGGATGTGGGCAACCCATGGTTGGATGCGGGGATAGTCCCCTTCTCCACCCTTAAGTACCTCGAGGACCGGTCTTACTGGGAGAAGTGGTTTCCGGCGGACTTCATCACCGAGTGTTTCCCGGGGCAGTTCCGCAACTGGTTCTATGCCATCTTGGCCATGAGCACGGTCTTAGAGAACCGCCCCCCCACAAAGCTCATCCTCGGACACGCCTCGGTAAGAGACGAGAAGGGCGAGGAGATGCACAAGAGCAAGGGCAACGCCATATGGTTCGATGAGGCGGCCGAGAGGATGGGGGTGGAGGTGATGCGGTGGATCTTTGCCAAGCAGAATCCTTTCGTCAACTTGAACTTCGGCTACACAGTAGGGGATGAGGTAAAGAGGAGGCTGCTTACCCTTTGGAACTCCTACAGCTTCTTTGTGACCTATGCCAACGTGGACCGCATAGACCCCTTCTCTTACGACATCCCCCCCGAGGAACGGTCCCTCCTGGACCGATGGCTCTTAGCCAAGGTCCAGCTTTTGGTGCGCACGGCCAGGGAGTCCCTGGACCAGTACAACGTGATGGCCCTGACAAGGGGTGTCGAGGACTTCTTGGAGGACCTTTCCAATTGGTACATCCGCAGAAGCAGGCGAAGGTTCTGGAAGGGGGAGGATGACCGGGACAAGAGGGCGGCCTACAAGACCCTCCACGAGGCCTTGGTCGCGCTGGCGAAGGTGATAGCTCCAGTGCTTCCGTTCCTCTCCGAGGAGCTCTACCAGAACCTGGTGAGGAGCTTGGACCCCTCCGCCCCCGAGAGCGTGCACCACTGCGACTACCCCGAGCCGGACGAGGGCCTGATCAACTGGGACCTGCTGCGGGATATGGATCTAGTGATGCGGCTGGTGAGGATGGGACGGGCGGCGAGGAAGGAGGCCGGGATAAAGGTGCGACAGCCCCTCTCCCGGATGTGGATGTTCGTGCGTGAGGAGGGGGAGAGGAAGGCGGTAGAGAAGCTGAAGGACCAACTCTTAGAGGAGTTGAACCTCAAGGAGGTGGCCCTCCTCGAGGACCCGGCCGAGGTGCGGACCTACGAGGTCCGCCCCAACTTCCGGCTCCTGGGCCCCAAATACGGTAGGGATATACCCAAGGTCCGGCAGGCCCTCGAATCCATGGACCCGGCCGAAGTGGCCGACATGGTGATGAAGGGGCTGAGGGTGCCCTTAGAGGTGGACGGCCGTCGTGTGGAGCTGCTCCCCGAGGAGGTGCTGGTGGAGGCCAGAGCTAGGGAGGGGATGAGCGTGGTGGAGGAGGATGGATACATAGTTGCGCTGGACATCCAGATCACCGAGGAGCTCAAGGATGAGGGGCTGGCCAGGGAGCTGGTGCACCGGATACAGAACCTGCGCAAGAGGGCGGGTTTCGAGGTGACGGACCGCATCGTGCTCTCCTACCAGGTCCCCTCCAGGCTGCGGAGGGCCCTGGAGAGGTTCCGGGAATACGTCATGGCGGAGACCCTGTGCGTGGAGTTGCGGGAGAGCGAGCCGGAGGGGGAGGCATCTTCGGTGGAACAGATCGAGGGGCTCGAGGCCCGTCTGGGGATATCTCGAACGCCCCAGCGATAACCTCCAAAAAGTATCGAAGCGGATAACTTTTTGGGGCATATAGCGGAGGCCGGATATGTGGAGCAAGGAGGAACTTAAGTATTTCGAACAGCTCATCCTGAAGCGGAGGGAGGAGGTCCTCCAGGAGCTTCGGCACTTCGAGGAACATACCCTGTTCTCCTCGGTGCGGGACCAGACCGGAGACCTCGCCGATATACCAGACCAGGGCACGGACACCTTAGAGCAGGAAAAGGCCGTGCAGATCGCCTCTAAGGAGGGGCGGTACCTACACCACCTCAACGAGGCCTTAGAGCGCATCCGGAACGGCACCTTCGGCATATGCCGGATGTGTGGGGAACGCATAAGCCGAGAGCGCCTCGAGGCGGTCCCGCACGCCACCCTGTGCATCCGATGCAAGACCGAGGAGGAGAGAGGTAGGAGGTAGCGATCCGCAAGGAGATCTGGACAGCGCTTGGGACCTTGGCCGTGGACCAGGCCTCGAAGGCCATGGTTTCCACCTTTATGTCGCCGGGGGATTCGATGGGAGTGTTGGGTTCCTTCCTCCGGCTGACGTATGTACATAATCCATATGCGGCTTTTGGGATAGCCATAGGACCTCCCAAGCTCTACTTCGTGTTCTCCTCGGTCGCCTTGGGGGTGGTGATATGGGCGCTCCTGCATGCCCACCCGGGCCTTCCCCGACACGCCCTGGCGCTCGTTTCGGGGGGTGCCCTGGGGAACATGGTGGATCGGCTTAGGATGGGGCAGGTGGTGGACTTCTTGGACTTGGGGGTCGGCCCCTACAGGTGGCCCGTGTTCAATGTAGCCGATCTGGCTGTTACGACAGGTGTTGCGTTGTTGATATGGAGATATGTCGGAAGAAAGGATCGAGGTTGAGGTTCCGGAGGATGTCCGGGGGAAACGACTGGACGTATACCTGGCAGGGGTAGCTGGCTCCAGGTCTGCGGCTCGACGGTGGATCCTGAAGGGATGCGTAGAGGTGGAGGGGAGGAGGGCCAAACCGGCCCTTTCGGTTACGCCCGGGATGCGCATCCGGATCCTGCCGCCGGAGCCCGAACCGCTCCTCCCGTATCCAGAGGACATCCCTCTGGATATTTTGTTCGAGGACCCATATCTCCTCGTGCTCAACAAACCACCTGGACTTCCGGTGCATCCTGGAGCCGGCAGACGTTCCGGCACCTTAGTGCATGCCCTTCTGGCCCATTGCAGGGGACTTTCCGGGGTAGGGGGACCCACGAGGCCGGGGATCGTACACCGGCTGGACAAGGGCACCTCGGGTGTGATGGCGGTGGCCAAAGACGACGAGGTCCACAGGGCCCTCTCGGAGCAGTGGAAGGGGCATACGGTGTTTCGGAGGTACTTAGCCTTCGCCTGGGGTAGGATGCGGGAGCGCAGAGGGGTCGTGGATGCCCCAGTGGGTCGACATCCCAGGGACAGGAAGCGGATGGCGGTCGTCGAGGGAGGGAGGCCCGCCTGGACGGAGTACGAGGTCTTGGAAGAATACGAATTCCTGAGCCTCTTAGCCCTGTACCCCAAGACCGGGAGGACCCATCAGATACGGGTACACCTCTCACACATTGGCCACCCGGTCTTCGGCGATCCCAAGTACGGGGGGCGGACGAAGCGGCTTGGTGGACTTCCACCGAGGGAACGGCGCGGGGCGGAGGAGCTGCTCGAGCTCATCCCCCGCCAGGCCCTCCACGCCGAGGTTTTGGGACTCGTGCATCCGGTCGCAGGCCGATATATGGAGTTCCGCGCCGACCTGCCTGAGGATATGATGGCACTACGGGAGACGCTGAGGGGAAGACGGTGGGGTACGTAAGGGACCTTTTGCTGGTATTGTGCACTTTGTTGCTCCAGTCGACCCTGGGTCCGAGGTTTGAGATCGGGGGGATCGTACCGGATTTCCTGGTGCTCTCGGTGCTCTGCGGGGCCCTTTCGAAGGGGGAGGTCTGGGGCACATGGCTCGGCTTTCTCGGGGGGTTCCTCCGAGATGCCTACGCCCCGGATCACTTCGGTTTAAACGCCCTATCGCTCTCCATAGTGGGGTTCGTGGTCGGTAGGGGCAGGGGGAAGGTAGGTACGGAATACCTCCTAGTGCGGGCTGGGGTCTGCGGGACGGCCGTATTGTTGCACGACGGGGTCTATCTGCTCTTCGCGGAGAGGGGGGATATGCTAAGGTGGCTTTCGCAGATGGCGGTCCGGGCCTTGCCGACCGCTGTTTACACGGCAGCGGTGGGGGTAGGGATATCCGCCTTCAGGCAACTTGCTTTCAAGGGGGGGATTTTGGCCCGTGGGAAGTAAGGGACGCCAGATGGCCCTCATAGCGGGCACGATAGGGATGTTCGCTGTACTGTGGCTGCGGACCTTCTTCCTCCAGATCGTGCAGGGGGAGTACTATAGGAAGCTCTCCGAGGAGAATAGGATCAGGATGGAGCCGGTTGAGGCCCTGAGAGGACTTATCTTAGACAGGAACGGGGTCGTGTTGGTTGAGAACAGGCCGTCCTATACGGTGGCCGTAATGCCTGACCGTTCCGAAAACCTGGACGCTACGGTGGCTTACCTCGGCCGGCTCACGGGAGTGGGCGAGGCGGAGATCCGACGCAAGATCTCCACACAGCGTAGGTGGCCCTATCAGCCGGTGAAGGTGCGGCGAGACCTACCCTTCTCGGTATTAGCGGCCATAGAGGAACATCGGTACGAGCTGCCCGGAGTCATCTACCAGCTCGAGGCCCGGCGGTCGTATCCCTTCGGGAGCCTGGCAGCGCACGTATTGGGATATGTGGGCCAGCCCACCCGGAGGGAGTTCACAAAGCTGGCCAGGGAGGGTTATCTATACGGGGAGCTGGTGGGCAGAAGCGGGGTGGAGCTCTATTACGAGCGACTGCTCCACGGCCGGCCCGGGGTACGATACACCGAGGTGGATGCCTTCGGCCGGGAGGTTCAGATGTTGTCCCGCCGGGACCCGCTGCCCGGGGCCCGGCTTTACCTTACATTGGACGTCCGGTTGCAAAAAGCGGCGGAGGAGGCCTTCGGGGAGGGGAGGTCGGGGGCGCTCGTGGCCTTAGACCCTAAGAACGGCCAGATATTGGCTATGGTGAGCAGACCTGCCTTCGACCCCGCGCTCTTCAGTGGGGTGCTCCCTCAGAAGACCTGGGAGGCTATCCAGGCGGACACATCCTACCCTCTGCTCAACCGGGCGGTCCAGAGCGCCTATCCCCCTGGGTCCGCCTTGAAACCCCTGACCGCCTTGGTGGGGCTGGCATCGGGATGGGTGAGCGAAGACACGGAGTTCGAGTGCACAGGTGCTTTCCCCTTCGGGGATAGGGTCTTTAAGTGCTGGAAGGAAGAGGGGCACGGGAGGTTGGACCTGATAGAGGCCATCGCCCAGTCGTGCGGCGTGTACTTCTACCAACTGGCCCTAAGGACGGATGTGGACATATGGGCCCAGTACGCCCGGGCTCTGGGCCTGGGCAGGCCCACAGGTATAGACCTTCCGGGGGAGGTAAGGGGGCTGGTGCCCTCTAAGGGATACTACGGAAAGGGGTGGACCCAGGGCCTTATGTTGAACTTAGCCATCGGTCAGGGCGAGGTGTTGGTCACCCCACTCCAGATGGCATGTTATGCAGGGGCCATAGGTACGGGACGCTGGGTGCGACCCCACGTGTTGTTGCGGGTCGAGGAGCCCGACGGAAGGACCTTCGCGGTGGAGTCTAAGTCCCGGGAGGTCCCGGTTCCCCCCGAGGTGCTCGCGGTGGTGCAGCGAGGGATGTTGGAGGCAGTGGAGGGGGAGGAGGGCACCGGGCGAGCGGCCCGGGTGGCAGGCGTGCGGGTGGCGGGCAAGACCGGAACCGCCCAGAACCCCTACGGGGAACATCACGCCTGGTTCGTGGCCTTCGCCCCCTACGAGGACCCCACCATAGCTTTGGCGGTGGTGGTGGAGCACGCTGGACACGGCGGCGCCGTGGCGGCGCCGATAGCCGGAAAGGTGCTTTCTGAGTACTTCTCGGGACGGTGGGTAGCTGAGGGGAGGTGAGATGTTGAGGAGGGGCCTGGAATGGAGGATACTCATTCCCGTCGTGGCCCTGCTCGTTCTGGGAATCTTGGGGGTCTACAGCGCCACCTATCAGGTGGAGGCCTTACGGTACTTCGCATTGCGCCAGGCGATCTTCGCGGCCGTCGGGCTGGGGGTTATGGTCGCGGTCTGCCTCGTACCCCCGAAGGCTCTCTACTCCCTGGCGTACCCCTTGTACGGTGCCTCCCTACTCTCGCTGGCCGCCCTTCTGGTCTGGGGGACACCTCTGCGGGGGACGGTAAGGTGGTTTTCCTTGGGGAGCTTTCACTTACAGCCATCGGAGCCGGCCAAGTTCTCCCTCGTGCTGGCGCTCTCCCGGTTTTTGGAGTATCGACCTATAGACCTGAGGAAGGCCAAGTGGATAGCCCCCCCTCTCCTGATGACGGCTATGTATTCCCTGCTCGTGGCCTTAGAGCCGGATCTGGGCACTGCCCTGTCCTTGGCTTTCCTCCTCCTCCCCATGCTCTGGTGGGCTGGGATATCCCCGGTAAACCTCTTCCTTCTCATCTCTCCAGCCTTAAACGGAGTATGTGCTTTGCTTTGGGTCCTTATCGGGGACGCTTTGGCCTGGGGAGCTTTCGTGGTGACCCTGATGGCCGTCCTCCTCGTGCACAGGCCCAGGTTCACCTATACGATTTTCTGGATAGCCCTGCACATAGGCATAGGGACGGCGGTCCCCTCTCTTTGGGAGCGGCTGCACGACTACCAACAGCGGAGGGTGGTGGCCTTCCTGAACCCCGGCTCGGACCCGATGGGGGCTGGGTACCAGATCCTCCAGTCCAAGGTGGCCATAGGCTCGGGAGGGCTGTGGGGAAAGGGACTTCTTAAGGGCACCCAGACGGGCCTCGCCTTCGTCCCAGCCCGCCACACTGACTTCATCCTCGCCGTGATAGGAGAGGAGCTGGGGCTTTTAGGGGTTACATTGACCCTGACCATGTTTGCGATACTCATCTGGAGGAGTCTAACGTTGGCCGGACTGGTGCGGAGCCGATTCCTGGGCCTTTGTGTGGTCGGAGCGACCTCTGCCTGGGCCTTTCAGACGGTGGTGAACGTAGGGATGACCTTGGGCATGATGCCTGTGACCGGCCTGCCGCTGCCGTTTCTAAGCTACGGCGGCTCCTCCCTGCTGACCCACCTGGCCTTGGTCGGTCTGGTGCTAAACGCAGGTGTGCACAGGTACGAATATTAGGGACCTACCTCCCAAGGTTCCGAGAGCAGCCCAGGCTATCCCCTGCCACACCGGTCCGAAGCTTTTCCCCAAAGCGGGACGGTAATCGCCGCAGCGATGGCTCCTGCTGGCCCCGAGTCGGCGAAGTACGTAGATGGACCTCGGCTCATAGGGTAAGTTGTTATTCCCTCAGCAGGGCCTGTATGTCCCGCTCGAAGACAGATTTGTCCTTATATCCCATGTACTTCCGATACACCCTCCCAGCTTTATCCAACACGAAGGTGGTAGGGATGCCTCGTATCCCACCGAACCCCCGAGCCAATCTACCTCCGGCGTCCACCCCCACCGGGTAATTAACCCCGAAGCCCCGCACGAATTCCCTGACCTTGTCCTCCCTGTCTAAGGCGACCCCTACGATCTGGACTCCCCTATCCCGGTACTTATCGTAAAGCTCTACAAAGCCAGGTATCTCCGCTCGACAGGGAGGACACCAGGTCGCCCAGAAGTTGATCACGACCACCTTCCCCTTTAAGTCTTTCGAAGTGATAACCTGCCCGTCCAAGGTGCGCAGGGAGAAGGCCGGGGCCAATGGCCTGGCCGGAGCTTCGGCGGAAGTTTTCGCCCTCGGGGAGGAGTGTTCCTTTTTACCACATCCGGCTATGGTGAGAGTGAACAGGAGTATAATCCCAAAACGAAGCATCTTTCCTCCTCAGGTTAATATATCTCCAGCGAAGAACTTTTTGGGGCTTAAAACCATCGGCTCAGCTGCTCTAAGTTCCCGGTGAAGATGAGCAATCCGAACAAGATGAGCAAAGCTCCGCTGATAAATTCCACCGTCCTGAAACGACGCCGTATCCAGCTGAAAAGGGAGAAAAAGGAGTTGATGGCCAGAGCCGAGGCCAGGAACGGTATCCCCAAGCCCATCGCATACCAGGCCAAAAGCCATATTCCCTGGATTAGGGTCTCCTCGGTGGCCGCATATGCGAGGATCGCCCCCAAGATCGGCCCGACGCAGGGGCTCCAACCGAAGGCGAAGGCCATCCCCACTAAGAAGGCGCCTAAGAGTCCCGTTGGACGGCTTTTCGCCCTGAACCTCCTCTCGTAGTCCAGAAACGGTATCCGGAATACCCCCATAGTGTGGAGGCCGAAGATCACTACCACCAGACCAGCTATCCTCATCAGGAGCCTCATACGTGAGAGGAGGAACTGGCCCAAGGCCGTGGCCGTAGCCCCCAAGACCACGAAAACCGCCGAAAAACCCGACACGAACGCCAGGGCGTACCAGACCGTCCTCAACACGATGTCACGCCTCTGGGGCTCCCTTATCTCCTCCACCGAAACCCCTGATATGAAGGACAGGTACGCCGGGACGAGGGAAAGCACACAGGGAGAGAAGAAAGACAAAAGCCCCGCAAAAAACGCCCCCAACCAGGTTACGGATTCCATCCCCATCTTAGCTCCCCCATATAAGCGGCAAGCTCCGGGATAGGCTCAGCCTCCGCCTCAGGGAGGGGCTTGTTGGGGGTAGACCTTCGCCCGCCTAGGTCCTGCAAGCCTGAAATGGATCGCCCTCAAGCCCTCCCCAATATGAAGTCCATCGCCTTGGAGGTGTTGTAGATCAGAGCCTCGGGGTGATGACTATAAGGCGGCAACATCTCGGCCGTTATGTATCCGTCGTACCCCACTTCTCCGAACGCGGCCATAACCTCAGGCCAGTCCACATCTCCCTCGAGCAGGTCCACGAACCCGCCTAGGTTCCCCACGGACTTCCTGAAGTCCTTTATGTGCACCCTCTTTATGCGCTTGCCCAATATCCTTATCCAGTGCTCAGGGTAGCCCGTTAGGAGCACGTTTCCGACGTCGAGGTACGCGGCCACATAGGGGCTTCCTATCTTATCTATGAAATCTCTCATCTCTAAGGGGCTCAGAAGGAACTTGTTCCACACGTTCTCCACGCACACCGTCACCCCGAACTCCTCGCCGGCCTTACCGAGTTCCCTTATGGCCTCAAATGCCCGCTCGTAAGCTACATCGTAAGGGACCACCTCTGAATCGGGGATGAAGTCCACTCCCACTGCCCCCGGCACCACTAATATCGCATCCACCCCCAACCAACTCGCCGCCTGCAGCATCTTCTTGCCCACCTCTATGCCCTTCTTCCTGACCTCCAGGTCCCCGCTCGTAAAGGAGTACTTCCAGAATAGGCCCGTGGCCAAGCTGGAGGTCTCTATGCCTATCTCGTCCGCGGTCTTGCGCACGCTTTTCACCTGTTCTTCGGTAGAGGAAGGCGTTATCTCCCCTTCCTCGTCCATCGCCACCTCGATCGCCTCGAACCCGGCCTTCTTGGCGAGCTCCATCTTATCCTTCAGCGATCCACCTGCGAATGACCACACGCTTATGCTCTTCTTCATCTCCCCTCCCTTCGGTTACCTGATGTACACCATCCGCCTTACAGCCCGATATGCCCCATATGTCAATCGGTAAAGATATATCCCACTGGCGGCCGGCCTTCCGGCGTCGTCCCTGCCGTCCCAAAGGACCCTGTAGGACCCCGTCGGCATCTCACGGTCCAAGAGGACCCGCACCCTCCTGCCCGTAAGGTCCAGTACCTCCAACTTTGCCACGGTTCCAGCCCTGGCCTCCGGCAGGGAGAACCTGATAGTCGTGACGGTATTGAAGGGGTTGGGGAAGTTCTGGAAGAGTCGGAATGCCTTCGGCTTGGACCCGGGCTCCTCCTGGACGTAGGGCTCTGGGACCGCGGCGAAGAGGGCCACCGGCACGTTCGGAGGCACTTCCCCCGAAACCAGGTTCTCCTCGGAGTCCACTCGACAGGGCACCGGTTTCCATTCCTCTCCGTTCCAGAACCCCAGCCTCAGGGCGTCCGAGCCTATACCCATCCTCCGGAGGACCCGGGGGTCGAAAGACACTGCCACCCTCACCCTCTCCCGGAACACGGCTAGAGCTCTGTCCATCCGCACCCGGAGGAGCTTGAGTATGCGGTGTCCCTCCCACTTCGGAAGTTCCTCGTCCACCTCCTTTATTTGGACCTCGCCCGGGTACGGCAGGTCCACCTCGACGCAGACCCCGCCCTCCACCTTCCTGAGGACAGGTACGACGCCTTCTGCAGGTTTGAGGTGGAACTCCACGTATAAAGTCTCCTGAGCCGCGTACACCACCTCAACCTGCGGCCAGTATCCCTCGGCCGCCGCCGCCACATCGTAGGTCCCGAACCTCCTCAGGCCCTCCACCTGGAAATATCCCTTCTCGTCCGTGAACGTGGCAAAACGCTCCGTCGGCCAACTGACCTGCACCTCAGTGCCCATATCCCCCTTAAGTACGATCGCAGAGGGCCGCACAACCACGAAGGCGCCCACAAGTGGCTCATCGCCTCCGAAGACCCTGCCCCTAAGGAGCGCACCGGCCTGGGGGACGGGGTACACCAGGAACTTCGCAGCCACCGAGCTCCTCCTACCCCATTCCTCGTCAGAGGACGGCTGGTACGCCTCCAACGTAAACGCATCCCCCTTCAGGGACCCGAGAGGCACTTCCGCCTCGAAGGCGTAAAGTTTCCCGGGTTCCAGGTGAAGGGAGCTTCCCATCTGTGTGAAGACTCGGCCTTTGGACCAGCGCCATACCTCCCTTCCGTCCGAGGTCCGCACCACGAACTCGACATGCTGTCCCGTGGGGAAGGGCACGTCCACCGGCTCCACCCCGGTGTTCATCACACGGTACCTGGCCCTGAGGGTGTCCTCAGGCCCGTACAGGAATTTGTCGAGGCCGAGTCCGAAGAATATGCCGTCTTCGATGCGCCTTAAGCGGTTCGCCGAGGTCGTATCCACTTCGGGCAGGTAGAAATCGGCCCAGGTGGTGTCCTCCCCTACTGTGACCTCCCTGCCCACGTTTTCGTAGCCCCCCTTTCTCGCGGACACTCGAACTGTCCCTCCGACGAATATCCCGCCTATGTAGGACCTCCCCTCCTCGTCCGTACGGACGGAGGGAGGCCTCAGGAAGGATTTCGAGGAGACTTCGTTCTCCCTTTCGAGTATCGGAAGCTCGGGGACCCACCATCTTTGGAAAACAGTCACAGTGGCGCCTTCCAACGGAACTCCCCCCTCGCCGTATACCTTCCCGGCCAATACCCCGGTCTTGAGACGTTTAAGGGTCAGTTCCAAGTAGACCGTCTCTTCGTCCATAACGACGGTAGTTTCGGCCTGGACATACCCGAACTTCCATGCCCGCACTTTGAGCGTATCCTCCAATACCAGCCCGTCTATCCGGAACCTGCCCTCCTGATCGGTCACGGCCATCATCCTGGCCGGCCAGGGGAACCTCATGTCGGGAGGAAGCTCCTCCTTAGAAATCCAATAATAAGTAGGCAGGTGACCCACGGATACCACGGCCTCCTGAACTGGGCCTCCATCCTCGTCCAGCACCCTCCCCTCTAATGTAACGGCTTCCCCGACTACAAACATGGCCCTCCCTCTCAAGATCTCATGCTTGGTCAGAAAAGCCCAAACCCAGTGGACCCCCTGTCTCAAGGGGAACTCCGAGGGGTCGTGAGCCAACTTCCAGGTATGACTCCCCCCGGGGGGGATGGCGACATGGGTTATCACCTGGAGGAAGACCTTGCCCTTGGACCATCTGTAGGCTCCATCCAGGATGTAGTCCATCTGGAGGGATGTGGGGAATGTGAGCTTGACCTCCTCATCCCCGAAGTTCCACACGGTCAACATGATGTGTACAGTATCCCCCGGATCGTACTGGGGCTTATCGGTGGTCACCTCCGCCACTAATAAGGGCTTGGGTAGGACCACGGTCGTGTCCACATTCCCTCGTCCCTCCATCCCCCTGGCAGGACCTCCGGTCACCAGCACAACTAAGGCTATGAGCGATATTACCGAGGTACGCACGGCCCACCTCCTATTTATGATGTGCACTCCTTGTAGTGTCTACCTGCACGACCTCATCGGATGCTCAGAAGGACTTCCAGCTCTTGGGAGGGTTCCTTTCGCTCGTCAGATATGGGTTTCTCTTGGGGCTGCAAGGCCCTCACCTCCTAAGTCCTCGGCCTTTCACAATACGAAGAACTTCTCTCTAATATCTGGACAGAAGTTCTTTGACAATAGGCTTTCACAGCACGTCACCGAGCCACTGGTCAAGCCATAACAGAGCTTGAGCACGCCTTACTTGCTTGGCGTCACGGGAGCGCTTGACGATCTGACGTAAACTGCTG
>DTXA01000249.1 GCA_012962735.1 Candidatus Latescibacterota bacterium | reverse complement strand
TATCCGGGCCGGGTTATCTCGACCTCCTCCAGGCCGGGGATCGTGCGCAGGGCCTCCCACTGGACGTCCTCCGGGAGGCTGGTGGCAAAGCCGTTTACATACTTCTCCTCGGTGTCCAGCCCCTCGGGCTCCACGAAGATGGGATGGCGGGGTCTGTCGGCGAAGCGTACGATCTTGTCCTCTATGGACGGGCAGTACCTGGGGCCGATCCCCACGATCTTTCCGGTGTACAGGGGGGAGCGGTCCAGGCCTCTTCTGAGAGCGTCGTGGGTGCGTTCGTCGGTGTACGTGAGGTAACAGGTGGCCCGGTTTCGGACCTCCTCGGGTCGGGTTTCGAACGAGAACGGCGTTGGTGGCTCGTCCCCTGGCTGGGCCTCCATCATGCCGAAATCGATAGTCCTTCCATCCACCCTTGGGGGGGTCCCCGTTTTGAGCCTCCCCACCGTGAAGCCCAGCTTCCTCAAGGATTCCGAAAGACCCATTGCCGGTGGTTCCCCGAACCTGCCCCCGGGGAAGTGGACCAGACCTATATGGAGCAGTCCCTCGAGGAACGTCCCCGTGGTCAGGACCACGGTCTTGCAGTGAAACTCAAACCCAGTCTCTGTACGCACCCCCACGACCCTCCCCCCGTCCACCAAGATCTCGGCTATATGCCCCTGCTTCACGGAGAGCCGCTCCTGTGCCTCCACCCTTCTGCGCATCTCCGCTCTGTAGGTAGCCCTGTCTGCCTGCACCCTCAGCCCCCAGACGGCCGGGCCCTTAGAGCGGTTGAGGACCCGGAAGTGAATGCCGACAACGTCTGCGGCCTTCCCTATCTCCCCGCCCAGAGCATCTATCTCTCTAACGAGATGCCCTTTGGCCACCCCACCTATGGCCGGGTTGCAGGACATCTGCCCGATCTCCTCTATCTTCATCGTGATGAGAAGTACTTCCATCCCCATCCGGGCGGCCGCCAGGGCGGCCTCGCATCCGGCGTGCCCACCGCCTATGACGATAACATCGTACTCCTTCATTTCCCTACACAAAACTCCGAGAAGATCCGGCCCAAGACATCCTCGGGGGTGGTCCTGCCCAATATATCCTCCAAGGCTTCCAATGCCTCCTGGACTTCCACTCTAAGGACCTCGTAAGGCCAACCCTCTTCCAACGCCTCCAAAGTCCTGCACAGGGCCTCGGATGCCCTGTCCAGAGCTGCCTTATGGCGCTCCTTGGTTATGAGAAGTCCATCTCCCTCCCATATGGCGTCCCCCAGGGCCACCTCTAAGATAGCACTTCTCAGATCGTCCAGCCCGGATCCGGCCAGCGCCGATACCTCAAGTATGGGCCCCTTCCCCAGAATCCCCCTCACGTCCTCATCGGCGACCACCCTTCCCTTGTCCCGTTTGTTCACAGCTATCACCTTCTTCCCCTCCCGGACCAGCCGTGCCACTTCCTCGTCTTGGGAACTCAAGGGCTCGGAGCCGTCCAACACCACGAGGAACACGTCTGCAAGGGCAGCCTGGCGCTCTATACGCATCCTTGCCTGGCGCTCTATTTCGTCCCGCACCTCCCCCACGCCGGCCGTGTCCACAAGATGCACTTGAAGCCCTTCTATCTCTATCGTCCCATCCAAGAAGTCCCGGGTGGTGCCCGGGACCTCTGAAACGATCGCCCTCTCCTCTTCCAGCAGGGCGTTCATAAGGCTTGATTTGCCCACATTCGGCTTTCCCACGATCACGGCCCGGACCCCCTCCTTCTCCACCCTCCCCCTCCGGTAGGAAGCCCGAAGGGATTCGATCACCTCTAATACTCCCTCTAAGCGCCCCCGCACCTCATCGTCGGAGAGCTCCACGCCCTCCGGGAAATCTATGGTCGCCTCTATATGGGCAACGGCCTTTAAGAGGCGAAGGCGTAAGCCCTCCACCCTCCGGGAGAGGGCACCGGAAAGTTGGGCGTAGGCCGCCCTCCTGGCCCGTTCCGACCCTGCCCGCACTATGTCCGCCACGGCTTCGGCCTGTGCCAGGTCTATCCGCCCCCCCAAGAAGGCCCTCATGGTGAACTCCCCAGGCTGGGCCATCCGTGCGCCCCTCTCTAACACTAGCCTTAGCACCTTGCGGGTGACGGCCATCCCACCATGACAATTGATCTCCACAACGTCCTCAGTGGTGTAAGTGTGGGGCGCGCGCATCACTGACACTAAGACCTCGTCTACCTCCTCCCCCCGCCCGTCCACTATGTGGCCGTATAGCATCCTCCTATGGCGCACCTTCCCGGGACGGACCTTCCCCCTGAAGATGCCCTCCACAATCCCCACAGCTTGGGGGCCACTGATTCGCACGATGCCTATACCCCCTATGCCCAGAGGAGTGGATATGGCGGCTATGGTATCCCCTCTCATTGCAGAGCCAATTTCCCCCTCTTCATCATGTAGATCTGCTGAGCTATTGAAAGGATGTTGAACATAGTGTAATACAGCACCAGCCCCGAGGGGAACTTCGCGAAGAAGAATACCATGACGGCTGGCATCACGTACGCCATGGTCGACTGCTTGGGATCCTTCACGGTGAGCTTCTGCTGGAGGAATGTGGTTATTCCCATAAGGACGGGAAGCACGTAGTAGGGGTCGGGAGCGGATAGGTCCTTCAACCAGAGTGCGAAGCTGGCCCGTCTGAACTCTATGGTGTTCCGGAATACGGTAAACAAAGCTATGAGGATCGGCATTTGGAGGAGCATCGGGAGGCATCCGCCCATGGGATTTACCCCGTGCTCCTTATAAAGTCGCATCATCTCCCGATTGAGCTTCTGGGGGTTGCCCTTGTATTTCTGGCGCAGGGCGGCTATTTTGGGCTGAAGTGCCTGCATCTTGGCTGAAGCCTCGTAGCTTTTGTGGGTGAGGGGATATACCACTATCTTCACCAATATCGAGAATAGTATGATCACCAGCCCATAGTTAGGGATGGCCTTATGAAGCCCTATGAGCACCCTTAGCATGAGCTTACCTATGGGCCTTATCCACAACCACCATCCGAAGTCCTTATCCATAATACGTTCTAATTCCACCCCTAAGGCCTTCACCCTGTCGTACTGTAAAGGACCCAAGTACCATTGCCCTTCAAACATAGGGGAACTACCAAGCTCCTTCAGCCGGAATGTATAGAGCCTCTTATGCGGGGCGTTCCAACTTCCCTCTATATCTATCTCCATAGGCTGTCCCCCGGCCGGAATGAAGGCTATAAGGAAGTATTTATTTCTAACACCTATCCAGGGAAGAGCGCCTTCTAAGCTACGTTTTAGAAATTTCCCCTTCCCCACATCGTAATCTACCAAATCTCCTCCCATAAGGAGGTATACCTTAGTATAGCTCAGATCCTCCTTCACGTTCGGCTCTGTGACGGTTATACCCCTCTCCCAGGAAAGCTCCCCCTTCAAGGGCCCGTAAGCCCCGTAAACCACCACTTGGAATCCCACCGTATATCTGTCCGGATGGAAGACGAAACGCTTAACTACCGTTAGCTCCTCTTTCAATCCGACCTTCAGCACGATCTCCCTTTCCTCTCCGAAAACCCTTACAGAATCTTCCCCTTCGTACAGGAAGTTCACCGAATCCAGGCTCGTGCCCTCGAGGACCAATCCAGGACCGGACCTACCCCTTAACAACTCCAAAGACCTCCCCTCCTTGTCGAGGAATTCCTTCAACCTCCAGCTTTCCAACATCGCTCCCCTCGTGTTCACCCTGGCTCGGTACAATGGGGTCTCTATAACGATCGACCGAGTCTCTCCCTCGTCCTCTACGACTAAGGGATTCCGAACCTCCGTTGTGACGGTATCTATAGCGGTGGCCTCCTGGATCATCTTCGAGGGTTTCTCCTCAAGTTCTGGGGTAGCTTTTTTGTAAAGCCATTTTTGATATAGCGGCGTAAGGATTATAATGATACCTATAATGATGATAGCTAAAATCATCCTGAGGTCCATATTCTCCCCCATTTCTCTCCGATACTCTTCAGAATTGGGCCAATGTGGCTATATAGGCAATAACCCGATGCCCTGCAGCAGGTTGTCCAGCTCCCAGTATAATTCCCAATAACTCCTATCCCCGTTCTTCGCCACAACGGCGATGTAACAACTCCGCTTCACCCTCGGGAGTAAGATGCGCAGGATCTCCTTGATCCTGCGTCTCGTCTTGTTGCGGACTACTGCCCCTTTAACTTTCTTGGTGAGGAGTACGGCCACCTTAAGGGAATCGGACGGTATCCAATACAGATCTAAGAATTCCCCCCTTCGACGCTTCCCCCCTTCGAACAGGGCGGATAGCTCCTTGGATGTCAATTTCTCCATATCAGGGGATAAGCCGCTTCCTCCCCTTCTTCCTTCTGTGGCTCAATATCTTGCGTCCTCTAGGGGTGTTCATACGGGCACGGAACCCGTGCTTATTTCTTCGCTTACGTAGGCTCGGCTGGAATGTACGCTTCATATTTCCTCCTTCCCATATAGATCTCATCAAAGTAATATATATGTGAACGGCGGGAAAGTCAAGCCTGAACATAAGGTAGTTTTATATAATACCTTACTTCCCAAACATTCACAAAAAATCTCTTGACTTTTTGGCGAGCTTTGTGTAGTTTTCAAGTATCCCCTCCAACGTCGGACATATTTTTCTTTGACGTTCTCAACATCGGGGGAAGTATGGACCCTGCTGAAGCCTGGGCTTTGTGTTTGGATTTCATAAGGCGCCAGGTGCCGTCTCAGACTTTCGAAACCTGGTTCCGTCCCACCAAATGCTTCCGGTTCGACCAAAGTGGAATCGTTATAGGTGTACCCCATTCCTTTTTTGCGGAGTGGTTGGAGGAACATCATATAGGCCTTATTCGAAAGGCCATCTCTAAAATTTTGCCATCCGTGCCAGAGATATCCTTCCAGGTACTCCAGGAAGACCTTCCCCAACCCTCCCCACTCAAAAGTTCCCCTATAAGGACGACGGAAAGGGCAGAGGTTATAGAAGTTAGTTTAAATTTAAACCCTAGGTATACCTTCGATACCTTCGTCGTCGGAAATAGCAACCAGTTCGCTCACGCAGCCGCCCGGGCTGTAGCGGAGGCCCCTGGAGCAACTGCCTTTAACCCCTTGGTGATATATGGCGGTGTGGGATTAGGGAAAACCCACATTCTCCAGGCCATAGCCCATTATTGTGCATCGGTAAATAACGTAAGACGAATCATATATGTAACATCGGAGAAGTTCTTCTTGGACTTCATAAACGCCATACAACACGGCAGGAGCGCCGAATTCAGCCAGATATACCGTGGAGCCGACCTGCTCTTAGTGGACGACATTCAGTTCCTGGTCAACAAGGAGACCACTCAGGAGGAGTTCTTCCATACCTTTAACGCCCTGCACCAAAACGGGAAGCAGATCGTGCTCACCTCGGACTGCCCCCCTTCCGAGCTTAAGGGGTTGGAGCAGCGACTTATCTCGAGGTTCCAATGGGGCCTCGTGGCCGATATCCAGCCTCCGGACTTGGAGACTCGGATCGCCATCTTGAAGAAGAAGGCCGAGCGAGACGGCTTCGAACTTCCCGAAGATGTGACCCTCTTCATCGCGGAACACATTACCACGAACATCAGGGACCTGGAGGGAGCCCTCATACGGCTTCTCGCGGCTTCCTCTTTAACCGGCCAGGACATCACCCTCGACCTCGCCAGAGAGCTCCTCAAGGATACCATCCCCACGTACGGCCCCGGGAACATCACCATAGAGTCTATCCAGAAGAAAGTGTGTTCGCATTACCAGATTCCCTTCGACCTCCTGATAGGGGAGACCAGAAAGAAGGAGGTGGCCACGGCCCGACAGGTGGCCATGTACATCGCTAAGGTCCTTACCAACAGCTCCTTGAAGACTATAGGATTACACTTCAGCGGAAGGGATCATAGTACAGTTATCCATGCCTGCCAGACCGTGGAGTCTCGTATGCAGGGGGATGCCCTATTCCGTGAAGAGGTGCAAAGGCTTATAGAGCTCTGTAGACGGGGGAGATAACTTTTCCACATCTTTTCGACTTTTTGCCCCTTTTTCCTGTGCATAGTCGGTGAATTTTATGTGGATAACTTCATCTGGAGACTTCGGGTGTCGAAAACTCTCTCAGTTATCCCCAACTTTTCCACATACTATCCACACATTCCTTCTCCATATCGAAGGTATAAGTTTATATAAATTTGGTACTTATTTACCCCTCCCTCGAGGTTTTCCACTTTTCCACATCTCTACTAATACTACTATTAAAGAAGGAGGAAAGTATGAAGATCTCTGTACTACAATCCGCACTCTATCCCGTAGTTCAAAACGTGTCCTATGTGATCCCTGGTAGAACCCCTCTCCCTATACTTTCCAACGTGCTGCTAGAGACACAGGAAGGGGTTCTGAAGCTGTCGGCGACGGATTTGGACGTCTTTGTAGTTACCGAGGTAGAGGCCTCGATAGAGGAAAGTGGTGGAATTACCCTCCCCGCCCGTAAGTTCCTCCAGATACTCAGAGAGCTTCCCAGGGGGGAACTTCAGCTGTATACGGAGGAAGAACGGGTCGTCCTGCAGAGCGCATCCGGGAGGTACGTGTTTACAGGATTGCCTGCGGACCAGTTTCCCAGTATGCCCTCGGACGACTCTGGAGTGTCGCTTCGGTTAGCCCCGGATTTGCTCAGGGATATGATAGAGCGTACAACCTTTGTAGCATCTAAAGACGAGGCCCGTCCCGTGCTGCAGGGGGTGCTGTGGCGTGTGGAGCCGGACGGTAAGACTTCCATGGTTGCCACAGACGGGCATCGCCTTGCGTGGACGCGGGTCCAAACCGATGAAGTTCCCGAGGGCATAAGCGTGGAGGCTATCATCCCTCCCAAAGCACTGCATCAACTGGCCAGACTTTCTTCGTCCGAGGAGGTGAGGGAGGTTATATTGGGGGAAAGGTACGTCCGATTCGACCTTGAACGCGCGAGGCTGTGGAGCCGGACCATAGAGGGGCCATACCCAAACTTCGAAGCTGTGGTCCCGAAGGGGAACGATAAGATCTTCACCGCCAACCTCAGGGAACTTTCCGCGGCCGTGCGCAGGGTTTCCCTGCTTTCGGACTCCGAGACCCACCAGGTGCGGTTCTCCTTAGGACCGGGCAGTCTCGAACTTTCCGGGTCCAGTTCGGAGTTCGGTTCCGAGGCAGCGGAGCAGATGGAGGTTTCCTACGATGGGGAACCCATAACCATCGGCTTCGACGGAGGATATCTTTTGGAGATACTGAGGAACATCCCTGGCGAAGAGGTGCGCTTTGAGCTGGACACGCCGGTAAGCGCTGTCCTGATCCGCCCGACTTCCCAGGAGGAGGGCATAGAGCTTCTATATCTTCTTATGCCTTTGAGGCTTATGGAGTAAATGGGCGATGTTTTCCTGGAAGTACTGGAACTAAGGCACTTCAGGAACTACCCCCGGGCGAAATTCATCTTCGGGTCAGAAGGGGCCCTTATAGTTGGGAGGAACGGAAGCGGTAAGTCCAATCTTCTGGAATCCATATCGTTTTTG
Source organism: Candidatus Latescibacterota bacterium (assembly GCA_012962735.1). Taxonomy (GTDB): domain Bacteria; phylum Latescibacterota; class 4484-107; order B68-G9; family B68-G9; genus B68-G9. Next base: position 1,648 of record DTXA01000249.1, on the reverse strand, counting down.
GCTATCGGTAAGTCCCTCAGGGGGGCCTTGGACCTGGAGGTCGTCCAGGAGGGGACGGCTGGATTTGGAATATATGCGAAGCTCGGCGGGGAGGGGGGATTTCGCATATCGGTGGTTTACGAGCGACATCGTGGGAAGCGCATATGGGTGGACGATCATCCACTACAGCGTATGTCCCAACTTTTCGGGAAGTTCCAGGTGGTAAGCTTCTCCCCGGAGGAGGTCTACTTGCTTCTGCGCTCCCCCGCTGGACGGCGGAGGCTTTTGGATATGTTGCTCTCTCAGACTGGGGGATATCTTTGGCACTGGCAGCGGTACAAGAGGGCCCTGTCGCACAGGAACCGGTTGTTGTCCCAGGGGACGACCACGAGGAGGGAGCTGCGGCCTTGGGACGTCCAGGTGGCCCAGTTCGGAAGTGAGATCATGCGTAAGAGGAGGGAGCTTGTGGATTGGATGCAGGATAAGATACGGACATTTTACGGGCTATTATGTGGAGACGAGGACATCGCTGTTTCCTACTCTCCTTCCCTCCCCCCAACGGATGGTGACCTCCCGGAGGGGTTTCTGGAATCTCTGAGGGGAACCTGGGAGCAGGAACGCCGCTTCCGACACACCATGATCGGCCCACATCGGGACGACCTCCAAGTTACTATAGGAGGCAGGGACCTCCGCACGGCTTCCCAGGGGCAGGCCAAAAGCTTCCTCTTGGCGTGGAAGCTCGGGGAGGCCCTCTTCTTCTACGAACGGGGAGGAAGTTATCCCGCGTTATTGATGGACGAAGTCTTTTCGGACCTGGATACTGGTCGTGCCGAGGCTATGGCCCGACTTTTAGTGGGGAAGGGCCAGTGTTTCGTAACCGCCATTTCGGAGGACAGCTTGCCGACGCCGGTACGAGGACTTCCCGTGGTCCATCTCGGGGGTGGGTGATGTTGCGACCTTTGGGGGAGCTGATAGAGCTTTGGGCTTCTTCCTTAGGGATCGAGAGGAAGCTTTCGGAGTGGCGGGCCTGTTCCCTTTGGGAGGAGGTGGTGGGGGAGGCCATAGCGAGAAATACGGCCGTTATGGGGATACAAGGAGGGGTGCTGGTGGTGCGGGTGCGGAGCGCCCCCTGGAGGAACGAGTTGTTCTTCATGAAACCGGAAATTCTGGAGAAGCTCAACCATAGGATAGGACGGAAGGTGGTAAGGGACATCCGATTCGTGCAATAGGGGTGGAGCTATGCAGGAATATAACGCCGAAGCTATCCAAGTGTTAAAGGGATTGGAGGCCGTGCGCCGCAGGCCAGGGATGTACATTGGGAGCACGGACGCCCGGGGCCTGATGCATATGGTGCGGGAGGTGGTGGACAACAGCGTGGACGAGGTTATGGCGGGTTTTTGCGACAGAATAGAGGTGACGTTGTACAAGGATGGGAGCATCTCCGTTCTGGACAACGGACGGGGCATCCCTGTGGACGTGCACCCCGACCAGGGTCGTCCCGCCCTCGAAGTTGTGATGACGACCCTGCACGCCGGGGGTAAGTTCAGGAAGGGGTTCTACCGTATATCCGGTGGGCTCCATGGAGTAGGGGTTTCGGTGGTGAACGCCCTATCGGAGTGGTGCGAGGTGGAGGTATACAGGGATGGGAGGGGATATCGGCAGTGCTATC
>DTXA01000248.1 GCA_012962735.1 Candidatus Latescibacterota bacterium | reverse complement strand
TATAGCTCCAAAAAGTTCTTCGCTTCGCTCAGATACTTTTTGGGAGATATATCTGCCCCAATTTCTCCTCAAATCCCGAACATCTCCGCAACCAACATCGCAGTCCCGCCCATCACAGCTACCGTGAAGTTGTCGTCCACTCCGAGGGGCATGGCCTCCGCCACCGCAGTGGCGACAGATCCCACAACGAGCAGTGGCATCTGCAGCCCCAAGGCTGTGTGGACGACATAGGCGCATATAAGGGTCCCGCCTAAATACGCTAGGCTTCCCTCGAGGGTCTTCTCGAATACCCTGTGACGGCCGAATGCCATCCCGAAGATCTTGCTGAAGATATCCCCAAAGATCAGAAATATTAAAGCGGGTATGGCGATCTCCCTGCTGAAGACGAGGACGGCCACGAAAGCCGCTATAAGGAACATCGTCATCGAGGAGAACTTCCTCCGCTCTGCCCTCTTGAAGAAGGACTTAAGCCTGACCGTAAGGATCTCCTCCGTCCGCCTGTGTACGAAGCGTACCAGGTCCAGCAATATGAAGAACAGGGCTACGGAGCCTATGAGCTTCAGGGTCTCAATGCGCGTATGGCCGACATAGAAGAGGACGAAGGCCAAAGCCCCTGGCCTCAAGGCTACCCTCCACCAGTGTAGCCTGAAGGTCTCGTCCCTGACCTGTATCAGCTTTCGAGTTACAATGTTGTAAATGTCGATCCCGATTATATAGAGGACGACGGCTAATAGATAAGGATTATAAGGGTTGTGGGGCTGGTTCGAGACGACTGAATAGCCCAGAAGCGGCAGGACCGCTATCTCCACTACCTCCTCTGCCCTGGCCACATAGGAGAAGATGACCACCAAGGCCAGGAGTAGCCCGAGCGTACCCAGGCCCAGGGCTCCTGCGGATATGTACTTCGCAAGGTAGAACAGCAATATCCCCGCAGCGCAGGCTGTCCCCTGGCCGCCTTTGAACCCTATGTAAAACGGGAGCATGTGCCCTGCTATGGCGGCCAGACCACTCAGCTGGGCGCAGGCGAAGCCCGCGCATATCCTCTGCGCAAGTAGTATAGCGAATATACCCTTGAGGGTATCCACCGCCGCGGTCGGGACCGTCGGCCAGAATCCGAGGACGTGGTAGACGTTCAAGGTGCCGGCGTAGTGCCTACCAACCCTTCTTATGTCTATACCCTTCAGCCTGCCGAGGAAGTACCCCGGGATGAACGATCCGATCAGATAGCCGGCCAATATGCTTCCTATATAGACCACCTTACGAGGGTCTGCACCTACTTTTTGTCTAAGTTACCGACGGATGGAAGACCTGCAAAAGGGGAACCGCCTTCGCCGTGGCCTAGTCCCCCTGTATGATCTCCATGCAGTCCACGTGTCCCCTCGTGTAGGGAGCGTACCCAACGATTTCGCCTAAGACTTCGCTCTGTACCCTCTCGGTCACCATGATCCGGCTTTTGACCAACCCTCGGCAACCGAGTCCGTTAAGATAGACGGATTCCTTCGGATCTCATCGTCCTTCCTGCCGTGGACTTTAACCTCCAGATCGCAGATCGCTCTTTCCTCTAAGTACGCTTTATGGAGCTGGAAGCATGGAATGGACCTCCCCCTCAGGGTGGGTTTGCCGTCCAGGTTGAGGAATATGTAACATATCTGACCTCCAACCGTTGTCCCCGGGACGCCTATGGGCTCATATCTGAACGCTTCCATAAAGCTCCAGGCTCCCTCCACAACCAGCGCATCGCGGCCATCAGTAGCTCCAGCTCGGCCCCCTCCGGTGGGCGGTCCTGGTCGTCCGGGCCCAGTCCCAGGGCTAGGCCGCAGGCTATGTATCGGCCTCTCCCCGGAGTTCCGGCCACAACTACAGCCTCTCCGGCTTCGTCCACGGCCAAGACGACGCCCTCAGGCCCTGGGGCCAAGGTTATGTGGTCGTAGTAGCTATGGGAGAACCACTTATCCAGATCGAGGGGGGCGAAGCCTGAGTTGATCCGCACAACCCGCCACCTACGCCTCTCGAGGCGGCCCTTTCCCCGGGCTACCTCCGGGAATGGGGGAGCAAGACGCCGATATCCCACAGCGTCGTGGGTGGCCAGAAGCCCCCCTCCGACCTCGACCCAGTCCCGCACCCGGGACCTCACCTCCCCATCCCATATCAACACATCCCTCGGCTGTGCGAGCACCAGCACCCGGCAGGCGGTCAGCTCCTCGGTGGAGAGGTCTCTCACGGGGAAGGCCGGGACATCCTCCTCCCTGAAGGCTTCCAGGATCCCCCGGCCACCCCACCCATCTACATACACTCCCACCCCGGGTTCCTCGGGGAGAGAGGGGAAGGCCTCCGCCACCTCCTTGGACGAGAGCACCCGGAAGGCAGGGCTCCGGACCGCGAACCGCTCCTTCCTCCACCAGCCTTTTCTTATCCACCCCTGCACTGCTATGCGGTAGGTCCCAGGTGGGGGGTTTAAAAGGACCGAAAGGGAGGATTGCCCCGGCCACAGGACCCCGAGGGGCCTCACCTCCGTCCCGCTCGACCTTTCCAAGACGGCCACGGCCTGGAAGTCCCTCACGCCTCCCAGGAAGCGGTCCAGCTCGACCTCGGCACGGATTGGGTCTCCGTGGGAGTATCGGTACCCCCCCAGCCCCTCCGGGAGCCGGAACGAGGCCCAGTCCCACCTATGGGGAGGTGAGGTCTTGGCCTTCGTGGCGCCCCGGCGCAGGAGGGGGAAGAAATCCCGGGCAGCCCGGGGGGTGTACGAGAACAGCACGAACCCGTCGGCCCCCGTTGCCCTGGCCAAGGCCACCTGATAGAGCACTTCCTCCCCCCCCACCATCTTGTAGGCCCCTATCCCGGGATACAGCGGTATCTTCCCCTCCGTCCATTCCACCTGCCGTGAGACCCACTCCCGGAACTGTCCTGGGTCCGTGGTATAGTTCATGGGGCACACGAAGTCCAGGTACCCTTTATCCACCCAAAGCTTCCAGTCCTGGCCCACGTGAAACCGGGCTGTGGTCCAATTCGAGAAGACAGCCGCGGATATCTTGACATCCGGCCGTATCCTCCGCACCTCCCGGCTCACCTCCCGAACGAGCCTAGTCACCTGCTCCCTGCGCCAGGCCTGGAAGTCGGCAAAATATTGGCCCGATATCACATCGTCCGGCCAACGTCCCACCTTAATCCCTGTGTCCCTCTGGAACCGCTCCCGGCACCCCTCGCAGTAACAGGCGAAGGCCCCCGGATAGCGGATGTAGTCGAAATGGACCCCGTCCACAGGATATCTCCGCACAACCTCCAAGAGGGCCTCCTTCTCCATCCGGCGGTTCTCCGGGTGGGAGGGGCAGAGCCAGGGGAGTTCTTTCCCATCCCAGCTCCTCTGGAGCCTGCCTTCGGCCCGGAGCTTCTCGAGGAAATCCTCCGGCGGCCGGGAGCCCAGATAGTTGTTCACCATCCACACATGGAACTCCAACTCGTACCTATGACACCACTTCACCGCCTCGGCAATCTGGTCCCCCTCCTCCCTGGCCTGCTCGGAGACCGGGAGGACCTCAGAGGGGTAATGTGCCATGCTGCCCCAGAGCATATTGGCGAAGATGGCGTTGAAGCCACTTCGTGCCAGCATCTGGGCTGTCTTCTTCCAACCCCAATCCGCCACCCCGAAGGCGCTGTGGAGCCATATCCCCCGCAGTTCCCCCTCCCGGGAGGGCTGGACCTCCGCATAGGCCTCCACCACCTTCCTCCTGGCCTTCAAAGACGAGGACAACGCCTTGGGGTACCGACCCTCCCGTATGTATCGTGCCGTCCAAGCCCGTAGCTCCTCCGCAGCCCGTAGAAGTCCAGGGGCCTTACTCCTCCGCAGGCTGGCCACGGCTTCCCCTAAGGCCTCCAGACTCTGGAATCCCCCCACCCTTCCTATCCTCTCGAAGGCCCCACGGGCCATTGTGGGCCAGAGGTCCGGGAGGAAATGCCCCACCAGCCCGGCCAACATAAGGGTCTTATCCTCTAAGTCACCCTCCAATAACACGTGGGACATATAGCATCCGGTAGGGGAATAGACCAAGGCCGGATATCCCGTGTCCCTCCCCCTACGGTCGTACCACCTGGCCAGGACCCGGGCCTCGGGGGAGGTGGGCTCCACGATGTATATGTTCCAGGAGGACTGGCGCACCCGCTCGGGAAGCCCGGGGGGCCGGTCCTTCCCGAACCGGATCTCCGAGAACTGGCCCTCGTACTCCTGGCGCAGGTATCCGAGCATGCGCACCCCCAACACCTCGGCCAGGCGGTCCGGGAGGGAATAGAAGAGCATCAGCTTTCCCCCATCCCGCACGAAGGCCTCTATACCGTCCAAGACGGTGTCGGACGACTCTGGGAGGTACGGCACCACAACCATCCGGAATACCTTCAGGGTGTCCTCGGTGAGGTCCTCCTGGGAGAGCCGGGCGTAGGGCAGGCCCAGGGCCCGCAGACACGCCTCCAGGGCGTTTGCGTACTTCCCCCGCACCAGGGCTATTTCCATGCGAGGTTTCGGTGCCGGTGGGAGGGGAATGTACTTTGGAGGGGGCGCGCAGGTCCAGAGGATCCCTAAGAACAGACCCAAGGCCGCTCCCTTTACGCTCCTGGACATATATAAGGCGAACTTCCCTTTTAGCCTCTCAAACTCCTCGGGGAGAAGACCTGTTAGGGCTTTCATCAGCCTGGGGGATTTAAGGCCTCTTTTTATGTCTATCATCTTTTCACCTCCTGGTCAGAATTGAGAGTATTATGATATAGTATACCGTTTCCATGTCCTATTTCGCAACAAGTCTAACGTAGATTCCCCATCCAGTACTCATAATACACGTTCGGGTTTTTCTCACCATAGCCGCTTTTGAAAGCTGCAT
>DTXA01000247.1 GCA_012962735.1 Candidatus Latescibacterota bacterium | reverse complement strand
TTTGGAGAGCGAGCTCTTCGGGTACGAACGGGGAGCGTTCACCGGGGCCACGAGGAGCAAGCCCGGGAGGTTCGAGCTGGCGGACGGGGGCACGCTGTTTTTGGACGAGGTGGGGGAGATGGGGCAGGCTGTCCAGGCGAAGCTCCTCAGGGTATTGGACCAAAGGGAGTTCGAGCGGTTGGGGGGCACGAAGACCATAAGGACGGACGTGCGCATAATAGCGGCCACGAACCGGGACCTCGAAACAGATGTCGCCTCGGGCAGGTTCAGGAGGGACCTTTTCTATCGGCTGAACGTGGTCTCGATCCACCTTCCGCCCCTGCGGGAGCGTCGGGAGGATATCCCTCTTTTGGTGGAGCACTTCGTGCGGAAGTTAAACGAAAAAATGGGCCGAAAGGTGAAGGGCGTCTCGTCGGAGGCGATGCGGCTGTTGATGGACTACGACTGGCCGGGCAACGTCCGGGAGCTGGAGAACGCCATAGAGTCCGCCTTCGTTATAGGGAGGAGGGATGTGATCCGCCCCGAGGATTTGCCCGAGGTGGTCAGGAGGAAGAGGGTCCCGGCTGTCCCGGAAGGGCGGGGGCTTTTAGAGGAGGGGGAGCGTCAGGCCCTGTTGGCCGCATTGGAGAGGGCGGGTTGGAACCGAGGGGAGGCTGCCCGGCTTTTGGGCATAAGCAGGGCCACCCTCTGGCGGAAGATGAGGAAGCACGGATTAATTCAAAAGTGAGAGGAGGATCGGAGATAACCGTAAGCAAGCTTGAGGTGAACCTGTACGTCCTCGCCATCACCGCGGCGGCGACCGCCGTCTTCGCGGGAGCTGCCTGGATGGCCCACGGGGACCTCCTCGGGGTCGCGAATCCCCACCTCTGGCTCTTGTTCTCCTTACTTTTGGGCATAGTGCTCCACGAAGTCCTCCACGGCCTCGGGTATCAGGTATGGGGGAAGATGGGATGGGAGGGGATGCGCTTCGGGGTGTCGTTGAAGGGGATCATGCTGTACTGCCACGCCCGGAGGCCGATGCCCCTCAGGGCCTACCGCAGGAGCCTGTTGCTCCCCGTACTCGTGACGGGCCTTCTGCCATCTGTCCTGCTCATCTGGTTTCCTTACCTATGGTTGGCCCTGTACTGCGGGTTGATGGTCGGGGCAGGTGCAGGCGACCTCCTGGTCTTGACCAAGCTCAGGGGCATAGACGGGGACGTGCCGGTGCAGGACCACCCCTCTGAGGTTGGGTGTTACGTATACGGGGAGGCTGCCTCCTCCCAAGGGCGGGAGAGGAGGTGAGATTATGGCTCGTCCGAACATCCTGCTCATATTCACCGATCAACAGCGGAGCGACACCATACATGCCGCCGGCAACCCGGCTATCAAAACACCACATCTGGATCGCCTCGTTCGGGAGGACGTGCTGTTCACGAGCGCCTATACCTTGATCAGCCTCATGGACAAGTAGTATATCGGCAAGATCTTAGACAAGCTCGACGAACTGGGGCTTACGGAGGATACTCTTGTCGTGTTCACATCGGACCACGCTCCGACGTTCCTCAGTGAGCGGGGGGTCCATCATGTCCGCTCGACCGCTTGAGGCCGCGAATATGGGAGGTGCCCATAGGGCTGGTCACCGCGAAGAGCGTGGGTGCCTCCCCGAGGGAGGGCTATCCGGAGCCGATATTCAGCCAGTGCTCCATAGATTCCCTATCCACGGCCGTGGGCCTTTCCAACCCCGGATACCGAGCGTGGATCGAGGAGATAAAAGAGGTGTATCCCCTCGAGGGGAAATTCCTCCTGGTCTCGGTGTTCGGGGAGACGGTGGAGGAGTTCGTCGAGGTAGCGGAAGCTATAGCGCCCTATGCCGACGGGGTGGAGCTGAACTTCTGTTGTCCGCATTCCCTGCGCTACGGGGAGGCGTTGGCTCGGAGGGGAGACCTTACGGTCGAGGTCACCCGTTCGGTGCGCCGCATTGTGGACCGTCCGATCGTGGTGAAGCTCAGCCCGAATGTCTCCGACATCGCCGGGGGCGGGATCAGAGGAGCTAAGGAGGTCCTGGCGTATCGGGAGGCGGGCGGGAACATCTTCTCGGTGGGCACGAGCCTAGCCGGGATGGACACCCCGACCCTGAGAGTCTACTTTGAGGGGTTGCTCAGGGACGTAAAGGATGGGGGCAGTCGGGCTGAGTCCTTGGCCCTGAACCGCTGGCTTTTGAGGCACGAGCCTTTCCAGGTCGCCTCGGTCGAGAGGTATGGGGATATAACTGTGCTTCGCTTCGATAGGGACATCTCGGCCGGGCCCGGTCAGTTCGTCTTGGTCTGGCTTCCGGGGGTGGGGGAGAAGCCCTTCGGCATCGCAGGGGACCGGCCTTTAGTGCTGGGCGTCCGTCCTGTGGGCGAGGTCTCGAGGAAGCTCTGCGGGCTGAGGCCGGGAGATCGGGTTAAGGGGGCCGTTCGGGAAGCCCATGCCGATCATGGAGCGTCCGGTCTTGGTGGCGGGCGGGACCGGCGCTGTGCCTTTGAAGTTTTTGGCCGAGCGTGCCGGGGAGCCCCTAGTTATCCTCGGGGGCAGGACCGGGGAGGAGCTTCTATTCCAGGAGGAGTTCGAGAGGCTGGGGGAGACGATCTTAGCGACCGAGGACGGGAGCGCCGGGGTTCGAGGGACTGTGGTAGATGCCCTGAGGCAGGTGGCCCTGCGGCGGGACCTCGAAGGAGCGGCGTTCTACAACAGCGGTCCTGAGCCCATGATGGCCGCTGCGGTGACTTTGCAGGACAGGATCGTGGTGTGTGTGTATACGTCCTGTGGGGTGGGGCTGTGCGGCAAATGCGCCCTTAGATGGATACCGCACCTGTGTGGATGGGCCGTGTTTCCGCCTTTCCTCCCTGCACGAGGGGACCGCATTCGGGAGGTATCGCCGGGGTCCATCGGGGCTGCGGGAACCCGTGCGGTCCGGGGGTTGAGAGGAACTGTAATATACCAGGCCTTAGAGGACCCCGACATCAAACTCAGGGTAACCCAGGCTTTTTCGAGTGGGCAGGCTGAGACCCACAGATACGGCACATATTCCCCATGGCCATCGCCCCACATAAGGGTCAACTTGGGGGGTGGGGAGTACGTGGACTCCGACGGGGAGGTGTGGCATGCGGACAGGGCGTACATACCGGGGTCCTGGGGATGCACGAACCTCCCCCAGACCGACGTGCTGACGACGGACGACCCCATATCCGGGACGCAGGATGTGGAGTTGTTCAGGAGCGTCAGGATGGGGGAGGAGGTGGTCTACCGTTTCGACGTGCCCGACGGGGAATACGAGGTAAGAATACTCTTCGCCGAGATATACTGGGAGTCGAGCTCCGCTGAGCAGCAGGACGTGTACATCCAGGGAAGGCGGGTGCTCAGGGCCTTCAACATTTTTGACGAGGCGGGGCACGACGTGGCCTTAGAGAAGAGGTTCAAGGCGAGGGCGACCGGGGATGGGCTGGAAGTGAGGTTCGTGGGGCGTTCCCTGCCTATGCATTCGGGGGCACGAGCCTGCGCCATCGAGATCAGACCCTTATCCAAATAAGGAGAAGCCATATCATCGGAGAAGTCTCAGGCCCTCAACGTGATCCTTATCTCGTTCGATACTTTAAGGCAGGAGGTGTGGAATTGGAAGAAGTCTTAAGGATCGGCATCATAGGCGCTGGGACGATCGCCTCAGCCCACGCCGAGGCCATAGGGCATACTCCGGGATTGAAGCTTGTGGGTGCGGCCAGGAGGAACATAGATAGATGGAGAATTTGCGGAGTGCTACAGATGTAAGGCATATCAAACTGGAAGGATATACTGGACCACGGCCTGGACATCGCCGTCATTCCGAGGCCGCTATGGCTGCTACAGGTTCTACTTTACCGAGGATAGGCCCGCTTGGTTCTTAGAGAAGGAGAAAGCTGGAGGTGGAATGCTTTTCAACCTCGGGATGCACAGTACGGCTGGATGTAGCGGGGAATCTGCGGCGTGCCCTTCCCGGAAGGTATGCTTAAGGATACCGATGAACTCCGGCTGGAGACCGAGTCCAGCGAAGAGGTCCCCCCCCAGGTCGCCCGGACCGCCTCCTAGGTGGACCTGGAACTCTTGAAGGACACACCGTATAAGCTCTACGTGGACGTGTATCCAAGGCGGATGTCAGCCGAGGCATACAGGATAAAGGCGGTCAACTACTACTGGGTTAAGGCCGATATAATCCAGACCTCGTAAACTTAGTTTTAAGAAGTAGGCAGCACAGTTTACATACGGGACCTCAAGGACCTCTTCCGGGGTACCGGTCCATTAGCTCTAAGGAGTGGCCTACCAAGTATGTACGCTTGGGCATAAGTTTCCCTCAGTCCCTGGCGTACGCCTTGGCCACCTTCTTTATGGCCTCTGCTATAAGGTGCATGTGCTCCTCTTCGAGGGTAGGATACACGTGCACGATGAATGTTCGCTCCTCGAGCCAAGCAGCGTTGGGGCAGAAGACCTTGTCGTACCTGACGGAGTCGGGGTCGGTGTACTCATTGGATTCGAAGGGGAAGTTGAACCTGCCGAAGCCCCTGTGGTTCTGGTAAGCCTCTTCTTTGTACGACTGCGGCCAGAACTCCCTCCAGGCAGGGACTCCCTCGGCAACGACGGCCTTGAGGAAGGCCTTCTTGTCGCAGGTGAGCTTGTCGATGTTCAGGACTATGGGGAAGACATAGAAGCCGTTGATCTTCTCCTTGTTGTGCACCGGGAGGTACTGGATCTGGGGCAGGTCCTTGAGCCCCTCTATAAGTATCTCGCCGTTACGGCGCCTACGTGGAAGGTTCCAGGTGTCTATCTTCTCGAGTTCCTTGAGCCCTATGGCGGATTGCATCTCGGTCATCCTGTAGTTGAACCCCACTCTCACGTGGATGTAGGGAAGGGCTCCCTCCATCTCTAAAAGAGACATCCTCTTGCGCACGTCGTAACCGTGGTCCCTGAAAGAGCGGGCCTCCCAGGCTATCTCCTCGTCGTCGGTGATAACTGCCCCCCCTTCGCCCCCTGTAGTAAAGGTCTTGTTCTGGCAGAAGGAGAAGCACCCGATATGTCCTATGCTCCCCACCTTCCTTCCCTTGTACAGCGCCCCGTGTGCCTCGGCGCAGTCCTCTATGACGTAGAGATTGTACTTTTCGGCGATGGTCATTATCTCGTCCATATCGCAGACGTTGCCGTATAGGTGCACAGGGATTATGGCTCGGGTGCGTTCTGTTATCTTGCGTTCTACATCCTCAGGGTCTATGCAGTGGTCCTCCCTCTTAACATCTGCGAACACAGGTATGGCCCCGGCCTGGACCACGCAGAAGGAGGTGGCTATAAAGGTGTAAGGGGTGGTGATGACCTCGTCTCCGGGGCCTATGTTTAGGGCCCCCAGGGCCGTGTGGAGGGCAGAGGTGCCGCTTGTGGTGGTTATGCAATATTTGACCCCGTTCCACTCGGCGAACTTCCTTTCAAACTCCATCCCTAAGGGGCCGGTCCAGTAGTTGACCTTGCCGGTGCGCAGGGGCTCTGTGGCGAACTTTAAGGTCTCCTCATCGAACCAGGGCCAAGTGGGCAGCGGCTCCTTGATCAAAGGCTCGCCGCCTTCTACAGCCAGCTTTTCCTTGGACATAGTTCCTCCTTTAAGCTTGCAGTGCCTGAATTTCGCTGTCAAGGTTCAGGCTTGGCATAAGTCTCAAGGAACCTGCGGCTCAAATAGACCGTCTGCAGGGGCGAGCACTGCTTTTGAGGCTGCTGAGCTCAAATAAAGCGATTTTCCACCGGCTTGTCAACGGATTTCGTCCTGGCGGGAGAAACAGGTTGACACTGGGGATCGAATGCCTTATTTTTGTATAAGATGTCAACGGTGGAATTGAAGGGACAGGAACGAGGAGAAGGACATGGCTCATTGGACGGAGAAGGAAGCGTTCGAGGCCTTAGCTGAGGAGCTTGAGGGGAAGGAGATTGACGTGGACTGGGTGGAGGAGAGGCTGAAGGCTTTCCAGGTGGAGACGCCGTCGTGGGGGTACAGGGATTCGGGCACGAGGTTTGTAGTTTTTCACCAGCCGGGGGCGGCCAGAAATGTGCACGAGTGCATAAAGGATGCCGCGTTCGTGCACAGGCTCACCGGAGCTTGTCCTTCGGTGGCGCTACATATCCCGTGGGACCGGGTGGAGGACTTCCGGGCGCTCAGAGAGGAGGCGGAGGTCCAGGGGATTCGTATAGGGGCCATAAACCCGAACCTATTCCAGGACCCGGACTACAAGTTCGGGAGCCTGACGAACGCCAGGCCAGAGGTGAGGAAGAAGGCGTTAGAGCATATCTTCGAGTGCATAGAAATCATGGAGCAGGTGAGGTCCGATGTTCTGAGCCTTTGGTTCGCGGACGGCACGGACTACCCAGGCCAGGGGGATTTCCGAAGGCGCAAGGGATGGATGGAGGAGGGGCTGAGGGAGGTGTACGGGAGGCTCCCGAAGGGAGCCAGGATGCTCATAGAGTACAAGTTCTTCGAGCCTGCCTTCTACCATACCGACATACCGGACTGGGGGACGGCGTACGCTCTGGCGCTGAAGCTGGGGCCCAAGGCTCAGGTGCTGGTGGACACCGGGCACCACCCCCAGGGAACTAACATCGAGTTTTTAGTGGCGTTTCTGATCTCGGAGGGGAAGCTGGGGGGGTTCCACTTCAACGACAGGAAGTATGCGGACGATGATCTGACGGCGGGATCTGCCTTTCCGTATCAGCTCTTCTTGATCTTCCACGAGATCGTCTCCGCGGAACTCGAGCGGATGGACCTCGGCCTGGCCTATATGATAGACCAAAGCCACATAGCCAAGCCCAAGGTGGAGGCCATGGTCCAGACTGTGGACACACTCCAGCAGGTTTATGCCAAAGCGCTTCTGGTGGACAGGGTTGCGCTTTCGAAGGCGCAGGCCGAGGGGGACGTGGTGGGGGCCGAGGATGTCATCAGGGAGGCGTTCTGGATGGACGTTAGGCCGCTTTTAGCGCAGATACGAAAGGAACTCGGGGCGGAGCCGAACCCCTTAGAGGCGTACAGGAAGAGCGGATACCTGGAGAAGGTAGCCGAGGAGCGGGGGTGATCGAGGAGAGGCTGAGGGAGCTGCTCGAGGAGGTGTGGGCTGGGAGGGTCTCCCCAGAGGAGGCCTTAAAGAGGTTGAGGGGGCTGCCGTTCGAGGATATAGGGTTCGCAAGGATAGACCACCACAGGGCCTTGAGGAGGGGGTTCCCAGAGGTGGTGTTCTGTAGAGGCAAGACCCCGGAACAGGTGGCGGAGATAGCCCGGAGGATGGCCAAGAGGGGGACTTTCCTGGCCACGAAGGCTGACGAGGAGATGGCACGGGCGGTGCGGGAGGTGCTGCCGGACGTGGAGTACTACCCTCAGGCCGGGATGTTGGTGCGGAAGGGCCCGGACTTCAGGAAGAGATCAGGGGTGGCCGCAATAGTATCGGGTGGAACGTCCGACCTGCCCGTTGCGGAGGAGGCGGCGCTTACGGTGGAGGTTATGGGGCACAGGGTGGAGAGGGTGTACGATGTTGGGGTCGCTGGGATACATAGGCTTCTGGCGCATTGGGAACTTCTACAGAGGGCGGACGTGCTGGTAGTGGTCGCCGGGATGGAGGGGGCCTTGGCGAGCGTCGTGGGGGGGCTCGTTGCGGCCCCTGTTATAGCGGTGCCTACAAGTGTGGGGTATGGGGCGAGCTTTCGGGGCCTGGCGGCACTTCTGACCATGCTCAACTCCTGCGTTCCTGGGGTGATCGTAGTCAACATAGACAACGGGTTCGGGGCGGGGTACGCTGCTTCGTTGATACTGAGGGGGAGATCGGAACATGACCGCGATCGTGAGGGAAATAGGGCTTAATGGCTCCAAGGGGAGGCAGTACAGGAGGCGATATTCGACTTGGTGCCCACCTATATATATCTTTATGTTGAACTTCGACGCGACGAGATATTAATAGACCCGAAGGTCACGGAGCTTTGGCTGGTGTGATAGGGATATTGGCGGCTTTCTCGACCCTGTGGGCTCTTCAGCTTTCCGAGGACTGGCTGGTCAGCCACAGCGGGGGGGATATACGCTTTGGTGGAGGGAGGGTGTGGATCGGCACTGCCAGGGGACTGGCCCTCTGGGAGGGGCCGGGGTTCGGGCCAGGGGGATTTCGGAGTTTCACCACCGAGGACGGCATAGGCCGGGGGGCCGTGAGCGCTTTGGCAGTTCGGGGGGACACGATCTGGGTGGCCACTCTGTACGATACCACATTCCGGGGGCAGAGCTTCCAGGTGGGAGATGGGCTGAGTGTGTCCCTCGACGGGGGGGAGACCTGGAGGCATATCTTAAACGAAGAGATGTTCAGCCCCTTAGGGGGGCCGGACACACCGGTTCAGAAT